>NZ_LUKH01000059.1:0-12845 GCF_001593695.1 Leisingera sp. F5
GCATTTGGGATGCCGAACCGGCCTAGGGTCAGGATGCATTGATTTCCGATTTGCCGTGTGATTCAGAGCTCGAAAACGAGCGGTGTACATGTCTGATCTTTTCCGGCTGGGCGACGCGCAGATGGCGCGTCTTGAACCCTTCTTTCCCAGGTCCCCCGGCAAGCCTCGCGTCGATGACCGGCGCGTTTTGAGCGGGAGTGAGGAGGATCAGAAAACGATCCAGTGAATCATTTTCCCGACGAACCTTCATCAACCGCAATGGATTGCGCTGGCGGGACGCTCCTGCTGAATACGGTCCGCACAGTGAGGCGGGACCGTCGCCCCGGCGGGGCGGCGTCAGCCCGGTGAACGCTTTACAGCCGGTGGAAGCGCTGGAGCGAGAAAGGCATCTTCGCTCGAATGACGGCCGGGCCGGCCTCCGGTCACAGGGAAGAGAAGACTGTGATGATCCCCTCTCATCGAAACTGCGTTTCGACTGCCGGGCAGTGGACGCAACTTATCTGAAAGCCCATCGGACAGCGACCGGTACGGGCGTGAAAAAGGGGGGCGTGGACGCCTGATCCCTTGCCCGGCAGGGCATTGCGCAGCAATGTCCCGAGAGGGGCCGGACCAAAGGCGGCATGAACGCGAAGCTGCATGCCATCTGCGACCGCCAGGGCCGGCCGCTCAGCCTGTTTATCACCGCCGGGCCCCTTCTCGGCGATGCAAACATCGCCTGTCAGGCGGCGGGTCAGCGACGACATCGGCGCGCGGGCGCTGCTAAGCAGCTTGCCAAAAGCCGGTTGGCTGCTTGGGGACCGCGGCTATGACGCCGGCGGGTTCAGAGAAGCGTTAAAAGACAAAGGGGGGGCGCGGCTGTATCCCCGGTCGAAAGCAGCGCAAGAAGCCTGTGAAATACGGCAAACGCCGCTACAAGCGGCGCAACCGTATCGAGATCATGTCCGGCAGGCTCAAGGACTGGAGGCGCGCCGCAACACGCTGCGACAGGTGCCCCGAGGTATTCCTGTCAGCAATCGCCCGCGCGGCGTTAGTCATTTACTGGTTATGAATCCTGACCCTAATGCCGGATGTACCCGAGGCTAGCTTGATTGCGACGGCAGGACCGAAGTAATTTCTACACTGAACACAGGCCTAAGACCGTTAGGCGGTAGCCTGGCGGATGACAGGCTTTTATACCATTGCGGCCCTGTGGCCCCTTCCCTCATGCCCGCGGTTTAGCGCGGGGCGCCCTTTGATTTTGTTCATGAGTTGTGAGCGGGGCCGTTGCTGAGCGTTTCCGGGATCGGGCGATCGCCGATGGTCGCCAGAGTATTCCTCAACAAGGTACCTGAGCGTGTCACGCATGGCTTTCAGACCTGATATTCTTGCGTCGTTCTCTTGCAGATTTTGTTCCGCAACGCACTTTACTTCGACGTTGGCGCGGGACTTGTCATCATAAAGCGCCAATAGGTCCGGCAGTCCTCAATCGTGAACCCAAGTGACCGGGCCCGACCGGCAAAGGCCAGACGGTGCAGCTCGCTCTCTTCGATTTTGCGACATCCGTTGCGACCGCGCTTGGGTTTGATGAATCCGATATCCTCGTAACATCGGATGGTTTTGGCCGGCACGCCCGACCGTTCTGCAACATCCCCGATATTCATGCTATTTCTCCCTTCGGTCAGCCTCATTCAGCTGGCGCGGACTGCAATGCGGCCTTCGGTCTTCTGATGGCAGCCTCGTGCGTTCCTGCCGCTGGTTTGATCCAGCGCAGGCGCAACGCATTGGTCAGAACAAATACGCTGGACAGTGCCATAGCGCCTGCTGCTAGCACCGGTGACAACAACGGCCCACCGAATGGGTATAGCACCCCCGCTGCGACAGGGATCAGCAGAGTATTGTAGCCGAACGCCCAGAACAGGTTTTCCCGGATGTTGCGCATGGTGCGCTGGCTTACTGCAAAGGCGTTGACAACTCCGTTGAGGTCACCAGACATCAGCACCACATCCGCAGTCTCAATGGCCACATCGGTTCCTGTGCCGATAGCGATACCTACATCCGCAGCGGCAAGGGCCGGTGCATCATTGATACCGTCCCCGACAAAGGCCAGCTTGCCGCCATCCGCACGCAGGTTGTCAAGCGCCGCAACCTTCCCTTCGGGCAGCACTTCGGCAACCACATGGTCAATCCCCAGATCGCTTGCGATTGCTTGAGCCGTCACGGCGTTATCGCCGGTGATCATGGCAACCTTGAGGCCCAGCCTGTGCAGCGCGTCAATGGCACCAGGCGTTGTCGGCTTGACCGGGTCGGCCACGGCAATCACGGCGGCAATCCGTCCGTCAATAGCAGCGTAAAGCGGTGTCTTGCCCTTGCTGGCCAGCGCATCGCTTTGTCCGGCCAGCGCATCAAGATCCACGCCTTCGCGTTCCATAAACCGGTCCGCGCCGATCAGCACCTGACGGCCTCCGACCGATGCCTGGACGCCAAAGCCGGTGATCGAGTCAAAGCTGTCGGCGTCCGGCAGCTTGATCCCTCGCGCTTCCGCTGCCGCAACGATAGCCTTGGCAATTGGATGCTCCGAACTTTTTTCTACGGCGGCGACCAGCCGCAGCACCTCATCTTCGACCTGGCCGCCGGCCAGGATCAGGTCGGTCAGCTCCGGCCGACCAGCGGTAAGTGTGCCGGTCTTGTCGAGCGCAACCACAGTGCTTTCCTGCAGCAGCTGCAGCGCGTCCCCCTTGCGGAGCAGAACCCCCATTTCGGCGGCACGGCCGGTCCCGACCATGATCGAGGTCGGTGTTGCAAGACCCATGGCACAGGGGCAGGCAATGATCAGTACAGCTACCCCTGCGACCAGAGCGAGGCTGAGCGCGGGATCCGGGCCGAACAGAAACCAGACAGCAACCGTCAGCACTGCAACCGCCATCACGGCGGGCACGAACCAGGCGGTAATCCGGTCCACCAGCCCCTGGATCGGGAGCTTTGCGCCTTGCGCCTGCTCGACCATCCGGATGATCTGCGCCAGCATGGTGTCGCTGCCCACTTTCGCCGCCTGGAAGGTCAAGGCGCCGGTGCCGTTCACAGTGGCACCCACGACCTCGGAGCCTGCGGATTTCTGCACTGGGACGGGCTCACCTGTGATCATGCTTTCATCGACATAAGAGGAGCCGCTCAGAACCACCCCATCGACCGCGATTTTTTCGCCCGGCCGCACGTGGATGATATCGCCCACCACGATGTCCTCGACCGCGCGCTCCGCAATTTCGCCGCCACGCTCAACCCGCGCGGTTTTCGCCTGCAGCCCGACAAGTTTGCGGATCGCCTCGCCCGTGCGGCCCTTGGCCCGGGCTTCCAGCAGCCGGCCCAGCAGAATCAGAACGACGATCACCGCGGCGGCCTCGTAATAGACATTGGCCGTCCCCGCAGGCAGCAAAGAGGGCGCGAAGGTCGACACCAGCGAGAACCCGTAGGCCGCCGATGTGCCCAGTGCCACCAGCGAATTCATGTCAGGCGCGCCTTTGAGGAGAGCCGGAAAGCCCTTGGTGTAGAATTGCAGGCCCGGCCCGAACAGGACGATCGTGGTCAGCAGGAATTGCAGGAAATAGCTGGTCTGCATCCCGACCGCGCCCGCTACGAATTCATGCATGCCTGGAATCACATGGCTGCCCATCTCGATCAGGAACACCGGCAGGGCAAGAACGGCTGCAAAGAGCGTCCGCCGAGCCAGCTGCCGGGCTTCCTCCACTTTGCGCTCTTCTGCGTTGTTCTGCACACTGGATTTCGGCTGCGCGGGATACCCAGCTGCCGTAGCCAGCGCTGCAAGTTCGGCAGGTGTTGTGGCGCCCGCTGCAAACCGCACCGTCGCGGTTTCTGTAGCCAGGTTGACGGCGGCGTCCAAAACCCCCGCTCCCGCCTTGAGCGCCCGTTCCACACGGCCGACGCAAGAGGCGCAGGTCATGTTTTGGACTTCCAGTGTGGCTTCATCGGTCACAGCGGGATACCCGGCCTCCTTCAGCACTGCAGCCAGGCCAGCGGCAGAGAGCGACCCGTCGTGGCTGACCTGCGCAGTCTCGTTCGCGAGATTGACCGTGGCACCGGTGACTTCGGGCAAGGCCTGCAGCGCGCGTTCCACGCGTCCCACGCAGGATGCGCAGCTCATGCCTTCAACTTGGAACCGGACTGTTTCGTTCTGTGTCATTTCATCACCAAAGCTGGTTGTTTGCAGCTATATGGGGCTTCCAGTGACTGGAGGGTCAATGATAATTCCCCTGCCTGCTTGCAAAAATTTCATCCGGTGATTGACAGTGCATTGCCCGCTTGACCTTCCCGTGCGGTAATCCGGTAGCGGCTGGCATGGAACCAAGGAGAACCAAGCATGATCACATTCAAGATCAACGACATGAGCTGCGGCCATTGCAAAGCGGCAATTGAGAAAGCAGTCACCAACCTGGACAGCAGCGCGACACTGGAGTTTGATATGGGTGCGCGGAAAGTCCGGATCGAAAGCAAAGCTGCTCGTGAGAGCATCCAGGCAGCGCTCAAGGAGGAAGGCTACGCTTCCGAAGTTTGCTGACACTGTTCAAGGGTGCCGCTAACTGCGGCACCCTTGTTTTTGGCTAGGGATACATTTCTTCCGCGTTCTCTCTGCCGGACAAGCTGCCGGACAAGCCATGGGTTCGCCAGTGGCTTCCGGATCGCCATCAGACCTTCGACGGTTCCGTTACCTTTCGTGCAACCGGCAAAAGCACCCCACCAGAATTCCGCGGCGTGCATTGCCGCATTGCCTTGAGGATACGTCCACAAGACTGCCCCCATCAAAGCCGCCTGCACACCGGCCGTGGCTTCCTCGGCATCAGCCGATCTTCACCAGCGTGTCGGTAACAAATTCGTAAGGCGGCACATCCAGGTTGCGCGGAGCCGGGCCCTTACGGATACGGCCGGAAGTATCATAGTGCGAGCCGTGACAGGGGCAAAACCATCCCCCGTATCCGCCAGTCGGATCGCCACTTCCCTGGCCTAACGGGATACAGCCCAAGTGAGTACACACGCCGACCACTATCAGCCACTCGGGCTTCTGTACCCGCTCGGCGTCCAGTTCCGGATCTATCAGCGTTTCTGCATCATCCGCGCGGGCCTGAGCAATCCGGGCTTCGGTCCGGTGATCGATGAAAACGGGTTTGCCTTTCCATTTCAGTGTGATCCGGCTGCCTGGCTCGACGCCTTCAAGATCGATCTGCACAACCGAAAGTGCCGAAACATCTGCGCTCGGGTTCATGCTGTCGATCAGTGGCCAAATGGCGGCTCCAGCGGCCACGGCTGCGGCACCTCCCGTAGCATAGTAGAGGATGTCTCGCCGGGTCTCAGGTCCAGAATTTTCTTGATAGGCATTGGTCTGTATCATGGTCAATCTCCCTTCCCGGGAATTGCAGCAGGGTAACTTTAGGCGGCCTCGCCCAACAGCCCTAGTGATCGTCATCAGCTTCATCAGCGTGGTGATCGGCTTCGCCCTGGTGATGCATCATGCTCATCACATGATTGGGTATGGTATCCTGCGAAAAATGCTTCTGTTCCTCGGCATGATGTACAAAGGCGATAATATCGGCCAATTCCTGGCCTGAGAGCTCAATCTGGCCGCCTAGCTCCTCCTCCTGCAGCGTGATCATCGCTGGCGCCCCGCGCCACATACGGGCGGCGAATTCAAAGGGGTTCATTTTTTCCTTCATGGTATCAGCATCCAGCGCTCGAGCATCAGTTCCACCGACCCCATTGACTGAGTGGCACACGACACAACCCTTCTCGGCAAAGAGTTCCCGCCCTCGCGCCGCATTCATCTCGGGCATCATCAGACCATTCGCCAACATGGACTGCGGCTCCAAGGCGGGCTTGTTATCGTTCCCTGCCAGTGCGGAAGACGCCGCCGCCACCGCGGCATAAAGCAGAACTGCAAAACTGCGAGTTTTCATGATCCTCTCCTTTCTTGATAGGGTCTTGATACTGTTACGAACTTACTCCGTTTCTGTTGGCGTCCTGTTGCCTGCCTTCCAGCGATACAGCCACCAGCCTAAAAGCCAGCCGCCAAGGAAGGGCGGCAACAAGCCGGAAGCGAGGAAAAGAACCCGGTTGCCGGATCCGCCGAAATAGTTGAACCGGGCATCGAGGACGCTGCACATGACAGCGCAATAGCTGCCAACAATCACGACAATGGCTGCTGCACGCCACAACGCGGAGCGGCTGTTGCGCAGGGGTTCGGCCCACAACAGAATCCCTGCGCCAATCGCCGCGCCCATCGCAACAGCACATGTGAGCGTCCAAACAACCTTCCCCATCCAGCTGCCATCCGGGAACAGCCAGAAGCCCCAGACGACCAGATAAACTAGTTCAGCCAGTGTGGTTAGCAGAAGCGAGCTGCCAAAAATCCGGCTGATGCGATGCTCTGAAACGGCAGTCACGATGGGCCGCCTGACCCATCCGCACTCTCTCCATCATTTTCCTGCCTCCCGGCAGCCCGGTGGCCACGGTGCATCAAGAAATGCATTGCCAGGCAGGCAACCAAAAGTGAGGCCGGCGACCAGATAAGCGGCAATACGAACTCACGGTATTCCCTTCCCAGTACAAGTGCGCCAAGGGCAAGTGACCCAGCCAATGGCCCCCATTTGCGCCAGGTGGATGGCTTCGGAGTGTTTCGAACGATGCTTTCCTGTGCGGTTTCGCTACTCATTGCAGGTTCCTTTCTTTCTTATGTTCAGATGGCTGGGGGTGCTGGCTGTGTGTGCCGGCTGCATTGTCGCGCTGCCCGTTGCGGGCAAGAAACAACCGCTCAGCCAGCAGCACCAAGGCGATGGCCGCCAGGGCAATCACCACAATCAATGGATCCGATTGCCACTTGATCGCCGAAAATGCCGCCAGAACCGCCGCGTCGAGAGCCAATGCAGTCAGCAGGATCCAGCCGCGCACTTCGATCTTGTCCCGCAGGTTCCGCCAGACGCCCCAATGCACCGCCATATCCATGACCAGATAGAAGAACGCCCCAAGCGAGGCGATGCGCCCCAGGTCAAACAGAACGGTCAATGCACCGGCAACAAACACGGTATAAATCAGCATATGGGAACGGATGGAGCCGGACATGCCGAAATGGCTGTGCGGGATCATCTTCATGTCGGTCAGCATAGTGAGCATGCGGGAAACGGCGAATATGCTGGCGATCAGCCCCGACGCGGTTGCCACCAGCGCCAGCGCCACGGTCAGATAGAATCCAACCTGCCCGAGCACCGGGCCCGCCGCTTCCGCAAGGGCATAATCCTGCGCTGCGCGGATCTGTTCCGTGCTGAGGCTGGTGGCGACGGCCAAGGCCACCAGCAGATATACTGCGGTACAGATCGCGATTGAGATCAGGATGGTCCTGCCGACATTGCGGTGCGGATCGGTGATTTCCGCGCCGCTGTTGGTTATCGTGGTGAAACCCTTGAACGCCAGGATCGACAGGGCCACAGAGCCGGCAAAGCCCAGCGCGCCGGTCTCTGCACCGCCGTTCCCGGATTGCCATTCCCCGCCGCTGGCCCAGAGTGCCGCAATACCGAACAACGCGATGCCCGCGATTTTTACGGCGGACATCACGATCGACCAGCGCCCGACCGAGCGGTTTCCGGAAACATTGACCATGTAGGCGAAGATGATCAGCGCCACGCCGATCAGCGGCACCAACGGTCCGCCATCGATACCGAAAGGCCGAAGCGCATAAGTCGCAAAGGTACGCGCCACCAGGCTCTCATTGATCACCATCGACAGCGCCATGAGAACCGAGGCCGCAGCCGCCACCGTGCCCGGACCATATGCCTTGGTCAGGATCATCGCGATCCCGCCGGCAGAAGGCCAGGCATTGGACATCGCGATATAACTGTAGGCGCTGAACAACGTGACCAGGGCACCTGCGGCAAACGACAGAGGGAACCAGGGTCCTGCCAGTCCAGCAATCTGCCCCGTCAGCGCAAAGATACCGGCCCCGATCATCACGCCGGTGCCCATGGCGACAGCCCCGGTCAGGGAGATCGAGCCGGACTTGTACTCCGCAGCCTGGGTGCGTCCTTCACTTTCCTCGCTCATCGCGGGCTCCTATGAACTAATTGCCTGGTTTCTGTGCTGTTTGCTGTGGCGTCTGCGATCCGGCGCGGGCCTGCTCGACGTCCTGCACCGACACGCTCTCCGCTCGCGGCCCGGCCCCGGTTTTTCACTTGCCGAGTGCTACAACAACTGCCGGCGGCCGTCTGGCCCTGAACACAGCGGCCACGTCCGGCAGCGCCTTTAACGCCGGGGAGAGAGGCGCGGGAAATGAGAATATGTCCGGTCATATCTTCACCCCACGCAGGCGCAGGGAATTGAGCACCACGGAAACTGATGACGCGCTCATTGCAAAAGCGGCGAACATCGGACTGATCAGAATGCCGAAGACCGGAAACAGTATCCCCGCCGCGACCGGCACCCCGGAAGCGTTGTAGATCAAGGCGAAGAACAGGTTCTGCCGGATGTTGCGCATGGTGGCCCGCGCCAGCCGGCGGGCCCGCACGATGCCGTCCAGGTTGCCCTGAACCAGCGTGAAACCCGCACTTTCGATGGCCACATCGGCGCCGGTGCCCATGGCAATACCGACATCCGCCTGCGCCAGCGCGGGCGCATCATTTACGCCGTCTCCGGCCATGGCGACGCTGCGCCCCTGTTCCTGCAACTCGCGGATGATGCGGGCTTTGTCCTGCGGCAGCACATCGGCGCGAATCTCGTCGATGCCCAGCTTCCCGGCCACGGCGCGGGCCGTGCGTTCATTGTCGCCGGTGGCCATGATGATGCGGAAGCCCAGGTCATGCAGCGCCTTCAGCGCGGCGGGGGTGGTTTCCTTCACCGGATCGGCAACGGCCACCAGGCCGGCCACGGCGCCATCCAGCACCACGAACATTACGGTTTCACCCTGATCTCGGCGGGCATCAGCCGTGGCCGTCAGACCGGCAGCCTCCAGCCCCAGGTCCGCCACCAGGCGCAGGTTGCCGAGCGCCACAGCATGACCGTCCACACGCCCTTGCACCCCCTTCCCGGTGACTGCATCAAATTCCGTGGTATCACCAAGTCCGATACCCCGCTCCAGCGCGCCGGTCACGATGGCCTCGGCCAAAGGATGTTCCGAGCCTTTCTCCAGCGTCGCCGCCAGCCGCAGCACTTCCGCTTCGTCATGGCCCGGCTCCGGCAGAACCGCGATCAGCCGCGGCTTGCCCTCGGTCAGGGTGCCGGTCTTGTCGACGATCAGCGTGTCCACCTTTTCGAACCGCTCAAGCGCCTCGGCGTTCTTGATCAGCACCCCGGCCTGTGCCCCCCGGCCGGTCGCAGTCATGATCGACATCGGCGTTGCCAAGCCAAGCGCACAGGGACAGGCGATGATCAGCACGGCAACCGCGGCGATCAGCCCATAGCTCAGCGCAGGAGCCGGGCCCCAGATCGCCCATCCAGCAAAAGCCAGAACCGCAACAGCAATCACGGCCGGCACAAACCAGCCTGCCACCTTGTCGGCATATTTCTGGATGGGTGCGCGGCTTTTCTGGGCCTTGGCGACCATATCGACGATCTGGGACAGCATCGTGTCGGCCCCTACCCTCGTCGCTTCAATTACCAATGACCCGGTGCCATTGATCGTCGCACCGGTAACACTGGAGCTCTCGACCTTCTCGACCGGGACAGGCTCTCCGGAAATCATGCTTTCGTCGACCGAGGAGCGTCCCTCCAACACCGTGCCGTCCACTGGCACCTTGTCTCCCGGCCTCACCCTCAGCCGGTCTCCCACCTGCACCTCATCCAGGGGGATCTCTTCTTCCTGTCCGCCGATGCGGATCACCCGTGCGGTCTTGGGCGCCATATCCAGCAGCGCGCGGATCGCCCGCCCGGTACCTTCCCGGGCCCGCAATTCCATTACCTGCCCCAACAGAACAAGCGTGACAATCACTGCCGCAGCCTCGAAATAGACGCCCACATGCCCTTCGGCGTCACGGAAGCCGTCAGGGAACATGCCCGGTGCAAGCACTGCTGCAACGCTGAACAGCCAAGCCGCCGCCACCCCCATGCTGATCAAGCTGAACATATTGAGGTTCATGGTGCGGAAAGAGTTCCAGCCGCGAACAAGAAACGGCCAGCCGCTCCACCAGACAACCGGCGTGCCAAGCAGAAGCTCGATCCACAGCGTGGTGCGTTCCCCGAATATTTCCCGGACACCTGCCAGGCCGGTATAAGGCCCCATGGTTAGAACCAGCAGCGGAGCGGTCAACATTGCACCGACCCAGAACCGCCGGGTGAAATCGGCCAGCTCGGGGTTGACGCCCTCTTCCGCCACCGATCCGGCCTCAAGCTCCAGCCCCATCCCGCAAAGAGGGCATGCCCCAGGTTCGGTTTGCCGCACCTCCGGATGCATCGGGCAGGTATACACAGGGTCGGCCCAGCCCGCTGGCACCTTGTCAAAAACCCCGCCCGGAGCGGCTTCACCGTGCCCTGAGGCTGCGTGCCCATGATGGTCAGATTGCCCGGTGACTTCCTTGCCAGCCTCTGGAACAAGGTGCATCCCGCAAACCGGGCAGTCCCCGGCTTCGGCATTCCGGATGTGCGGATGCATCGGGCAAACGAACATCGCTTCCTGTGCTGAATCAGAGGCCATCTTGGTAGAGAGTTCACTCATCTCATTGCTCTTCCATTTGGGAAATGCCGTCTGTGTTATCCTTCTGGCGACCAGAGGGCCCCGTATCGGCGGGCGCAGGGTCGTGCCGATGGCGTTGACCCCGAGCGGATCGCCTCGGTAGTACGATCTGGCGCACCCCGGCGGCTAGGCTTCCAGCGTGGGCTTGCACGGCAAAAGCCGCGTGGCTCACAGCCAGCAAGAAGCCCATAGCCCAGTCCGTGAGGCGTGACGCTCAATTGGACTGGACGTGCAGTTCAGAAAAATTTCGGAGGGTGCGGAGGTGGCGAAAAGGCAATACCGCTCAGGATCAGCCAGCGTCCGGGGGCGGCAACAGATGCTGCCGGCTCCCACTCCGGCATCCGGAAGAACGGGAACGTTGCTAAGGCGTGACAGATGCTATGCGGCCCGCAGTCGCCGATTGGTGCAGGCACTCCTACTGTGTTCCGCTGGTCCTGAACGCTCGCGCTCTGCCAGTGATCCCAACCGGTCGCCAGAACGTGTTCCTCAGCAGGAATGGTCAGTTCCGGTTCAACCGTTCGGTCAACCAGCACAGTGATCACCAGAATTACAGTCAGCAGCAAGACAAGAGACAGGCGCAGCGCCGAGCGCAGCTGCCGCAGCCCAATTCTCTTATATGTTGCCCCAGCAACGACCACGATCAGGTTCTCCAAATGACTACTCAAGTCTACACTTTTTTCGATTGGCGGTCTTGATCTGCCTCAACCGGTTTCTTCTCGCTTCCAAGCAGCCCAAAGAACGGGAACTCCGGTCAGCAGCCCTAACCCCAGTACTGCCCAAATGGCTCCAGGCCCCTCGGAGTTGGCCAGCTCACTGCCAAGATGCGCGAGGATGAAACTCGCTGGCAGAATGCCAGCCGCGGTTGCGAGTGCGAAGCGCCAGAACCGCAATGCTGTCAGCCCTGCCGCATAGCTGATCAGGTCGAATGAAACGAAGGGCAAAAGGCGGCTGCCAAACACGGTCAGCATCAGTGCATTCTGCGATCCCAAGAGGCCTATCTCAAGCTTGGCGCCCAGATGGCGCTGGATAGCCGAGCGCCCCAACCGCCGGGCAATCAGAAAAGCAATGACCGCTCCCAACTCGGCCCCCAGTGCAACAAGACCGGTGCCCAGCACATGCCCGTAGGCCGCCCCGGCTGCCACCGCTACGGGAGCAGAGGGCAAGGGGCTGGCAACAATCGCCAAAGTCATGAGCGCTACGATCACCAGCGGCCCCCAGAAGCCCGCCGCATTGACCCAGGCGGCTATGTTTTCACGCGTCATTGCAGGCGGTAAAGCACCAGCCGTCCAAAGAACAAGCAACAGCAACAGAGCAACGGCCAGAACGGCTAGTACCGCCCTGTGGCGGCGACGGATTTCCGGCGATGTTCCTGTGCGCAGCATGTGCCTTCCTTGCCGAAATAGTTGGCTGCTCTTATTGATGTATCGCCACTTTCCACACATTAGGACATTCAGCCTTGACTGATCTACCTTGCCCGGATGGGCAAGTGTATCGCTCGGTCGTAACGGTGCGCATTGCGACAGTTGGATACAAATTGTGTGAGCTTTCCTAGCAGAATTGCACCGAGCCTGATTGCTGTTAACCGCAAAAGAGCAATGGCATCACTCCGCAGCTTTGCGTGCCTGGTTTACTAATTCGTGCAGTTGCGGTTGCTCGACAAAACCGGGAACTAAATTGCCGCCAATCACGAAAGATGGCGTGCCGTTGAAGCCCAATTGGCGCGACAACTCCATCGACGTTGCGATATGCTCCTCCACCTCTGGTGCGTCCATGTCCCGGCGCAGCCGCTCCACGTCCAGCCCGGTTTCACGCGCGATACGGATGACCGACGCCTCCGTGGCCTTGCCCTGCATTCCCATCAGTGCCCAATGAAATTCTTCGTACTTGCCTTGTTTGCGCGAAGCCAGAGCGGCACGTGCTGCAAAGACGGACCCGTCGCCCAGGATCGGCCATTCGCGGTAGACCAGCCGCACATTGCCATCATCCTTCAGCAGCCCCTGCACCGGAGCCATCGCACGGCGGCAATAGGGGCAGTTGTAGTCGAAGAATTCGACAACCGTCACATCCCCTTCGGGATTGCCCAGAACCGGGGCGTTGAGATCGCGTTCCAGCGTGGCGCGGTTGTTGTCAAGAACCGCCTGAGCAGCTT
>NZ_LUKH01000060.1:0-12112 GCF_001593695.1 Leisingera sp. F5
GCGCTGCGCCTGGCCGCGCATATCCTGGAAAATCACCGGACAGGGTCTGCAGGATGACTGTAACGATGGCATATCCTTCAAACCGGGAGGTGCTCGAGCGCCGCCGGGACCATATCCTGGTGACGTTGTGGATTTTTGTCACTTTCAAACAGTTCCGGTTTGACGAGTTGGTCCTTTATCCTTTGGCACTTTATTTTGCCTGGGCTTTCGTGCGGGATTTCCCCAGGATTTTCCCGCTGGCCGCGCGCAGTGCTGTCCTGTTTGTCTTTCCGGCCTGGTGGCTGCTTTCCGCACTCTGGGGCGACCAGACCGGGCTCATTCTGAAATCAGGCCTGCAGTTGATGCTCACGATTTTGATCTGTTACTGCATCGCGACACGCCTGACCGCGCGTGATCTTTTCATATCGCTTCTGATTGTATCAGGTTACTATGCCGTAATGAGCTTTCTGGCCCCTTATACGGGGACCGGAACAGTCGCCCGAGGGGTGTTTTCAAGCAAAAATACAATGGGGTCCGCCATGGTGATTTTGTGGCTCGCCTCGCTCTGCATCCTTATCGACACCGGGTTCTCAAAAAAGGTTAAACTGCTGGCGGCTGTTGCGGCAGCCCTGGCTGTCTGGCAAATACATAGATCAGACTCCGCAACAGCTGTGCTGCTTGCACTTGGCATTTTCGGGCTTGTGTTCTGCCTGGGCATTCTGCCGCGATCCGGTATCTTCAAAAGCCCCTTTTTCTACATTGCGGCTTTGACGGTTTCCGGCATCACCGTTCTGATGCTAGGTGTTTTCTTCTCATCATTGACAGTTGATCCGGTCAATACCGTCCTTGCAGCTTTTGGCAAAGACGGCACGCTGACTGGCCGCACGGTCCTGTGGCAGTATGCGGCCGCACAAATCGAACAGCAGCCGCTTCTTGGTGTGGGGGCCGGCGGGTTCTGGACCCCGTATGACAAACTGTCAGAAGCCAGCCGCATCTACGAAGAATTCCACAAGGCAGACTACGCCACCTTCTCTTTTCACAATTCGTATTATGAAATTGCCGTGCATCAAGGCCTGATCGGATTGTCATTTTGTGTCCTTATTGTGCTCTGGACCATTGGCTGCATCCTTCTTTTCAGGAATAAATCTGAACCGGTTTCAACTGTTTTCTTTCTTTGTGTCTGCGCTGTTACATTAGCCAAGAGCATGACGGAGTCTGAATTGCTCGCACCGTTTGCGCTTTTGACGATACTCTCTCTGACAGGAGGCCTGATGTCTTTGCGTGGTTTTCCGGCAGCTCCAGGCTCCGGGAAACAGGCCAGCGGGCTGCACGTCATGGGATGAGATCAGGCCTATTGCTTTAGGCACCGGAATGGGGGAGGCATTTGCAATGCGGGTGGAGCCAAACGCCAAGGATATGGCGCGCGGGGGGGCGTTGCTCCGCAATCCAGATCTGCGAACCGGCATGGGGGCTGCGGCACAGGCGCGAACAATAAAAGAGTTCAGCCCGAACGCCTATGGCCGAAAGCTCAACAGCTTCTTCGGTCATGAGGTTGAACCACGCCTTGAAACGGGAATGAACAGGGTCGCAAATTGAAACTGGTATCCGCAGAAGAGGCGCAAAAAAACGGCTGGGATGTCATTCTGGTTGGAACAAGTTTCGCCTCGTTCTTCTTTGCCTATAAACTGAAGGGCAAGGGTCTGAAGGTGCTCTTTGTTGAGCGCGGGCCTTATGTCGACCACGACAGGCAGCTTGAAACCCGGCTGCACCGCCCGGCTGGCGAAGTGGCTCAGGAGAACAGTTCCGGGCAGCGCAAGGATTGGACCGTGCGCCATCAGTTCGGCGGATGTTCGAATTGCTGGTGGGGGAATACGCCGCGCTTGCAGCCAAGCGACTTCGAGCTTCGTTCGCGCTACGGCGTGGCCCAGGATTGGCCGGTTTCCTACGCTGACATTGAGCCTTACATGATCGAGGCGGAATACCTGATGGATGTCGCCGGCTCGGATGAGGCCGGATATGCACCGCGCAGCGCACCGTTCCCGTTTCCGCCGCATGTTCCGACCCGGGCGGAACGCAGGCTTTTCAAAGCCGAGCCGAGCTGGCAGCCAATGCCATGTGCCCGGTCCAACGGCGGCCGCCGCCCCGCCTGCTGCGTGTCTGGCACCTGCAATCTTTGCCCCATCGATGCGAAGTTCACGATACTGAACTCGCTTGATCTGTTTGCGGATGAGGGTTTTCAGTATCTTCTCGATGCAGAATGCAGGGTGGTTGAAACTGCTGCAGGCCGGGCAGCGGGGGTTGTGGTCAGCACTGCGGACGCAGGCCCGGTCACGCTGCGTGCAGATTTCGTCGGCCTGGGGGCGAATCCGATCTACAACTCTGCCATTCTTCTGCGCTCCGGCATCGGCTCCGAACGGGTCGGCCGCGGTATTCACGAACAGCTTGGCCAATTCATTTGGGCCGATATCCCGTTCGACAATTATTATGGCGGCACGTCTTTGACCGGCATGGGCTATGGGCTTTATGACGGGGATTTCCGCCGCGAAGCTGCGTCGGTGCTGATTGAAAGCTGGAATGCGCCTCCCTCGCTCAGGCTGGAGCGCGGGAAATGGCTGCAGCGGCTCAAGCTCAAACTGGTGGCGGAGGATTTGCCGCAAGCAAGCAACCGGGTTGTCTTGAAGGACGGGGAACCGGTTGTTTTATGGACCGGGCACAGTGATTATGCCTATGCGGGTCTTGCGCGCGGCCGTGAGCTTCTGCCTTCCTTGATCCCCTTCGAGCATGAGATTGTCAGAATAGGCGGCTTTGAGCCGACCGAGGCGCATATTGTCGGCGGAACACCAATGGCCTGGGATCGCGCCGGCGGGGTTGTTGACAGGAAATGCCGTGTTTTCGGAACGCCGGATCTCGCCTGCCTGGGCGCTGGCGTGTTCACCACAGGGTCTGCCGCCAATCCGACACTGACGCTTGCGGCATTATCTCTTTATGCAGGAGAACTGTTATGAAAATGCGCCGCCGGATGTTTGTGATGGGCGCCGCCGCAACAGCTCTTGTTGCGGTTCCAGTGTCATTGGGCGGGACGGTTGGATTTCTAAAGCGTACGCTTCGCGATCATTTTGGGCCTGATGTTCTGAATCTTGACGGGGTTGCCGATTTTGTCACTGAATTTGCATCATATTCCGGGCAGGGTAGCCCGGCCAAAAAACTGGCCGCGGAGGTGTATTTTGCCTGGCATGGCGACCAGATGAAGATGATCGGCCCGGCTGCCGCCCTTCGGGACCGGTTCCTGTATACGATCCTGACCAGAAGCAACATTATTGCAGTCCAGCAGCAGCGGGCAGCTCAATTCGACTATGGTTTGGCCGACCCTTGGCTCCCGGCTTGCGGTTCTTATCTTTCCGCAGCTGCCGAAGAGACTCTCTGAGGTATGGATTGGCCGGAAAGGATACGGCCAGCGGCCGAGGGGGAGCCAAAATCCGGCAGGCGCGCGCATTGAGCGGGCGGGACTGTGCTGTCGCCGTGCTTCCATCCTGCAATGGACACCCCGTTCCCGCTGTTCAATGCGACAGTCACGCCTGCGGTCCGGGTTTCCTGCAAAAGCCTGATGATGTTCGGGCTTCGGATGCCGGGCTGGTTGGTTATAAAAACACCCACCGGATTGCAAAGGACTGTGAGTTTGAAATCGGAAAAATCTCCGATCAGGGGGCGGCCCGTCCTGAGATCGGTCGTGAACGGCGGCGTGTCCGGGCTGCGCACATACAGAAACTCAGAGAACCTTGGCCTGTTATAAGCCAGATCGAAGTCCCCCAGCCATTCTATTGCGCGCATTTCCTCATCGGTCACGATGAGGGCATTGTCCGCCAGCCATGGCGCAAGCAATACATCAGCATCCTGCCATTGCCAGCGTGTTTTGCCTAACAGCATATTTCCATCTTGCCCCATCATCAGCTTCGCACTGCGCACGAAAACCGGGTTGGAGAGAGCTAAGAAACCCGTTGCGATGAGGAGGATCAGGCAAGAAAGAGGATGTTTCAAAGAGGCAGGAAGACGAGGCGGCATGGCTTTGACTGAGGTATCCCTCAGAAGGCGCCAGAGCGCGGGCAATAATGCCTGCAAGCCTATCCCCCAGAGGACGAAGAAGAACGGCATTGTTGAAAAGAGATACCTGATGTTCTTCAGCCCTCCGAAGGACTGCAGCAAAAAGGTCGTTGCGAACAGTATCAGGCAAAAAGAGGCAGGCAGGAAATTTACACGCAGTGCAACAATGGAAATCACCGGGAAGAGAGGCCAGAATGTGGGGTAGTTGTCTCTGAAATTCCGGTGATAGAACGTTGTGTCGTCAACAGGCGGCCAAGGCTCCCAATTGTATGTGACCCAAAGCCAGTGGATTTTCTCTGCAAACGCGCCGCTCAGCAGGATACCCGCAATCACAGCCGCCACGGCGCCAGCCAGCCACCAGAGCCAAGGATTTGCCCGTAACCAGCCTGGCAAAAAAACCAAAAGAATCCAGATCCCTGTTGCGCCGACGCCCAAGGCGGTAAGCATTTGCAGATCCAGCGCAATCAGAAAGAGGGCGGCTGCCACGGCTAGAGCGGTCAGCTGCCATGCAAGCGAAGTGAGATTGGCAAAGGCAATGTAGACAAGCAGGGCCCCTGCTACAAACAGCATACCCTGCGCGGCATAAAATCGAATATACTGGGATACTTCGATGCCGTTTGGCCAGAAAAGCAAAAAAGTCAGCGTGATCAGCGCGGTTACGGCACCGCTGACATGATAAGCCCATGCCACGACCATTGACACCATGACCGCGCCGGGAATGACCGCGGGTATCAGTCTCGCGGCGAAAGCTGATTGCTCCCCGAGGATATCAAAGCTCAGCGCAATCACCTGAGTGAAATGCGCGGCCCGGGTGTATGCGCCATCCAAAACAGAAAGAGTCCGGTCTTCCTGCCAGCTGACAGCGGGCAGGTACTGATAAAGCTCATCATAGATCAGGGGATGATCAATCATTCCGGTCCGGGTGAAAACAGCCAAAACAAATGCAATCAAACCGATTATAACAACAGTGATGGAATGCACGTTGTTGCGCCCCTGATCAGAACTGTTCCCCCTTAATCCACAGTGCTCTGCCACCAATACCCCCCCTATATGCTGCGTGTGTTTTTTGGCACAACGGGTGCGCCAAAGGTTTGGTCAATCCGAACTGGCCAAAAACTGTTCTCGAGCACTTTTGAAATTTCTGGCGGCGACATCGTGCGATGAAACGCCATCGGGGGTGCAAACTGTCCGATCGAAGCCTCCTCGGAAAACTCAACGTTATACAATAAAGATACAATATCAGATTTTTTCATCATCATGAACTTCCGAATACCGCCTTCGAGCTGTTTCTTCAGTCTGAATTCTGCCGGGTCTAAAAGGTTTGCGCCACCAGAGACCCGGGAATCGATGACGGCAGGTTTTCTGGCGGCTTGTTCTGGCTCCGCCGGATAGCTTTACCAGCCGCCAATATGCGCTATATCCATAAAATATGTCACCATATCGAAACTTTGATCCGCAAAGGGGAGCCACTGTAACGCTCCCGTTTTCCATTTCAGGTTTTTGTGTTTTATCTGTAGCGCTTCGGATGTGATCTGACATTTTCCCGGGTTTCCGGTGGCAACTGTCAGTCAAAGTTCAGTTCAGGAACTTTTTCTTCCAGGTTTCCTTACCCTTAATCATGGTCTGGAACGGTGCTTTTCCGCAACGCATTTTGCCCTGATGAGTGCGCTCGCGATTGTAGCGGCGCTGCCATTCCCCTGCGGCCCCCTGAAACCAGGCGGTATGCCAATCTGCCAAGGGAATGAGATCGGCCTGGCCAGCTCCCGGTTGTCTGGCGTCAGCACCAATGGGCCGGTTTAGAGCAGTTTGATAAGACTGAGCTTGTTTCTCATCATGGCCGCCATGAAGCGGAGGTCAGACAGAAGTCCGGAAAATAAAAGAGTCACGGCGAGAAGGCCGTCAGAAACACTTCAGTGCAACTGTGCTCTCACATAGAAATTTGTTCGCAGAGGGATCGGCAGCCGGTCCGGATTAATGATCTTAAGCATAAAAACCCCTGGGCGGCCAAGGTACATTTTAACCTTTCCAATAAAGTATGCATTGACGACACCGATGTCGAAGAACTCAATATCGAATTGATGTTTTGAAAAGCGCCGTCTCAATTGATAGTAGCTGTGCAGAGCACAATGTTGTGGCGGCTTGAGAAAATCGAAGGTCCGCTTGATGCCGTAAAGCGTTGACCAGCGCACCATTTCAAATGGTATGTTGGCCCACTTGTTCGGAGTCTGAAGGAGATAATGCCCATTTGGTTTAAGGACCCGGCGCACCTCTTCCAGGTGGCGGTCGGTATCCGGAATGTGCTCGAGAACATCAAAGCTGAGCACGAGATCGAAGCAATTGTCATCGAAGGGCAGCTTGGCGCCATCGGCGACTTGGACGTCGAGCCCGGGCGGGCATTGATCAAGGGCGTCACGCTCTGGATCGATTGCGGAGATCTGGTGGCCGGCCTCATGAAGGGCTTGCAGCAGACGCCCTTCACCGCAGCCAATCTCAAGAATGCGTTTTGGTGACTGAAGCAGTCCCGTACGCTCCAGGAACTCAATGTTCGAAGCAAAATTGCCCCAATCCTGACGCTCCAAGTCAAGCATATGACAACGCCTTTTCCATGTGCATTCACCTTGGTTTTATATATCTATCTTGCCTGACTGCCCAGTTGAAAGGAAGCTTGGATCCCCCACGGGATTTGGATTGCGGATGTGAAGATTTCCGGCGCTTGCCCGGTCCGGAAAGCTGTCCCGGGTCTTGTTGGCATGGCGACCGGAACTCTGCCACCGGCTGCGCCATGGAGCCGTCGCAGTCTCAATTGACCTGCTGCCCGGAAAATCTCCAGCCGGATGGTCCAAAGCCGGGTAGCGGCGCAGCCAGCCTTGCACTAACTTTCAATTTGAACCACTCAAATGGGTCTGCACATGGGCATTCCTTCTGTATTGCCGGTTTCTTGAAATAGTGCCGATTTAAATACGGGTTTCAAGAGTTGCATTGGGAAAAGGCTGGTGGCTTTGAACAACAATAGCTTAGCAGAGAGCTGCTCATCTCCGCAAATTCATAAGGTGGATGGCCATGTGCATCTGCATCCCGGTTTCGATACCGCGCGAGTGCTGGACAGCGCGCGCCGCAACATGGGGCTTTCCGGGCCGCCTGAAGGATCGGCCGGTTTTCTGCTGCTGACAGAAACAGCGGGCACCGACCGTTTTTCCTCGCTTCCCAATCGCGCTGGCATCTGGTCTGTCGAACCCTGCGCGGAACCGGTTTCCAGGGTCGCGTGCAGCCGTGACGGGTGCCGGCTTTTTATCATTGCAGGCCGCCAGATCGTAACAGCAGAAGGCCTTGAAGTTCTTGTCCACGGCACGACAGAAACCATTGCAGATGGCCTTCCTCTGCGCGACGTGATGGCTGTTGCGGACGGCCTTGCAGCTCTTGCCGTGCTTCCGTGGGGGGTCGGAAAATGGGTTGGAGAGCGCGGGCGCATCATCCGGTCGCTTGCGGCTGCCGCGCCGGTCTCTGCAAGGTTTTGTCTTGCTGATACCGGTGTCCGTCTTAAGGGGACGCCTCGCCCGAAGGCGCTGACGGAAGCCGAAACAAACGGGTGGCGTGTTCTTGCAGGTTCAGACCCTTTGCCGTTTCCGACCCAAACTTCTGCTGTCGGGCGCTTTGGGTTTGCTGCCGAATTCCTGCTCGATCCTGATCATCCCTTCCGCAGCCTTGAGCGTTGGGTCCGGTCATGCGGCCGGTCTCCAGCATGTTATGGCCCGCTGCAGGGTTTGATCGGATTTCTGGTGCTCCAAACCTTCATGCAAGTGAGAAAGCGCTTGGTGTGATCCATGCCTGCCACGCTTGGCCATATCGGAATCCAATATCTGGTGACAAAGGCGTTTTTGCCCGCCGCTGATGTGAAATGGATATTGGCAGGATGCGTCGTGCCGGATGTTCCCTGGATCATTCAACGTGCTGCAACCGGGCTGACTGACGCACCGTTGATAGATCTGCGTTTGTTTGCAATCGCCCAGGGCAGCTTGGCGGTAAGCTTGGTTTTATGCGCCTTCCTGGCCGCTTTCAGCAAGAGGTTTTGGCCCGTTTTTCTTGTTCTCGCACTGGGTTCTGTTCTCCACTTGGGGCTTGATGCTTTGCAGACAAAATGGGCAAACGGTGTTGTTCTGCTGGCGCCGCTGCGATGGGATTTGCTGAACTTCGGCCTGTTCTGGCCTGAAGACTGGCCGACCTATGGGCTGTATCTTCTGTCAGTTGCGGCCGGAATTCGGGTTTGGGCAAATAATCCAAGATCCGGCACGGACTTGCAGTTCCCGAGCGGATGGAGGGCGGCAATTGCAGCTCTGCTATTGGCAGCATATGCCAGTCTCCCTGTCTTTATGAAGGATGGCGTACGGGCGGCAGATCTGCACTATGCGGCCACACTCGAAGATACCGGAAACAGAACCGGAAAGCCGATAGAGTTCGACAGAAGCCGCTTCGGCATCTTTCCGGGCGGCGCCAATCTGAAAGCCTGGACTGGCGAAGAGTTTCAGTTGACCGGGCATCTTCCAGCTCAGGGTGAAACCGTCTCCATTCGCGGCAGGTTTGAAACGCCAGCGGCAATCCGCGTTTGCGAGTTTCATACGCACGCTTCAGGTGTGCGGGACGCTGCTTCCTACAGCGGGCTCTTGGCGGTCATCCTGTGGTGGGTTTTCTGCATTGCGGACCGTTTCCGTGCCTGGTTCAGATGATACTGAGGGACGGCCGCGAAGAACCTCCTCGATTTCATAGCTGCGCAATCTTCGGCTTGATGAAAAAATGATGATTTCCCGCGCCCGCCTCCGATCAGTTCCGCCTAATTGGCACAATTTTATAGTTAGAGCATGTCCGGCGGGAAAACACCCCGCTTCCGGTCCGGGGTTTCAGGCGGGCGTCACCAGCCCGTCATCGTGACAGAGCCGGAAAACTCCAGCTTCTGGCGATCAAAAGCTGGGGAGCGGCGCACCAAGCAAGCATCATTGCTCTCCCGTTCCGGCCTAGCAATGATGTCAAAGCGGCCTAGTTTCTTCAAGAATTGTCTTCATTTACTTGCATTGCTAAGGTCAATGCATCTTGGGGCCGGGAGCCTGTATTGGAGAAACACTGGAGTTTGAGTAACCGTAGATCTTGAAGCGGGGGTAGGGCAGTGGCTGTCAGGTATTCTGTAATCGTTCCGATACTGAACGAGGAAGAAAGCGTTGATGTATTGTACAGCAAGGTCGCAGAAACTCTTGATGCTGCAGGTCTTCCGTTTGAGCTGATATTCGTCGATGACGGGTCGACCGACGCCAGTTTCTCAAAACTTTCAGACCTTGCAGCCGCCGATCCCCGTGTCGTTGTGCTGAAATTCCGGAAAAACTACGGGCAAACTGCTGCGATGGCTGCGGGCATCGAATATGCGCGCGGTTCAGTGCTCGTAACCATGGATGGCGATCTTCAAAACGACCCGGCCGACATCCCGATGATGGTGTCGAAAATCGATGACGGGTTTGACATGGTCATTGGCTGGCGGATCAACCGGCAGGACAAATGGCTGTCGCGCAAACTGCCATCAATGATTGCCAACCAGCTGATCGGCCGGATCACAGGCCTGCCCGTGAGAGACAACGGGTGTTCGCTGAAAGTATACAGAGCGAATGTGATTAAGCGCGTGCCGCTTTATTCTGACATGCACCGGTTCATTCCTGCCATGACCCTCCCTGTCGGCGCCAGGATCGCAGAGGTCGGTGTCCGGCACCACGCGCGTCAGTTTGGCGAGTCAAAATACGGGCTTTCCAGGATTTTCAAGGTTTTGCTTGACCTGATCACGATCAAAACCCTGCTTCTGTTTGCGCGCCGCCCGATGCGCCGTTTTACCGGGCTTGCTCTCAGCTCTGCCGCCGCAGCGCTTCTGTTTGCGGGGCCTGTGCTCATCGGCCAGGGCACAGCCGCGGCAGGCAGCGTGATGGTTTACACATCGGTTTCAATGCTTTTCGGATCCTTGACACTGTTTCTGTTTTTGATCGGCATGGTGTGCAGCTTGATACACCGCCAGATCGGTCCCTCTGATCTGTATTGGCAGGGCGGCCATTCAAAGAGCGCACTGCCAGAGAGAGAGTAATATGCTTCACGATCAAAACCCGGCTGGACCCGGGGCGCCTTCAACCGGGCTGGTTTCAGTGATCATGAGTGCAGAAGGCGATGGAATAGGCATCGCCGAGCTGCTGATGGGCTTCCGGACCGTACTTGACGGCAGGCCTGAGCCTTATGAGCTGATTGTCGTTTTCGAACAAGCCTCGCACGGGGTTCGTGACGCTCTGAACCCGCTGAAAACGCAGTGGCCGAACTTGAAACTTTATGCGATGCGCCCCTGGGGAGGGGAAGACGCAGCCATCAAGCACGGGCTTGGCCAGGCGGTGGGCGAAATTGTTCTGACCCTTCCGTCCTGGCCCGAAATCGACCCCAAGTCTATCAGTACCCTGATTGATGCCGCCGGGCAGGCCGACATGGTCGCTGGCAAGCGCAGCGGGCTGAACAGAAGCGGCATGCAGAGGTTTCGCGCCTGGATTATTCACGGCCTCCTGAACATTCTTTTCCACCAAAGTTTCGATGATGTCTTTTGCCGGGCGCGGGCCGGGCGCAGAGACGTGTTCCTGCGTGTTGCAGAGCTGGGCGTCCGGCAGCATTTTCTGCCGCTGATCGCAGCATCGGAAGGTTATAGCGTCAAGGAAGTGGACCTTCCGATTGTAAAAGATTTTGACGTTCAAAAGATTTACAAGTTCAAGCCCAATGCCCATGTCGGGGCGCTTGTCGATGTGATGACACTGTTCGTCGGCCTGAAATACCTTAAGCGCCCCCTGCGGTTTTTCGGCTCCATCGGCGTCCCGCTTATCATCGCCGGAGCTTTGCTGACCGCTTACCTCGCGATTGAGCGCCTCTTTTTCGGAGCCCCGCTTGCCGACCGCCCCGCATTGGTCTTCTCTGTTCTGATGCTGGTTTTAGGAATTCAGATCGTGGCGCTCGGTCTGGTGGGTGAAATCATTATCTTTTCGTCAAGCCGAAGATTGCGCAGTTATGAAATCGAAGAGGTTCTGCGCGGGCGTCCCTCAGTACCGCCCAAAGCCGGCACGGCATCGGTCCGCGATGCAGAAAACCCACCACAAAACGACGACCAAAAGCCCGCTGTAGGAAGCAGCGTCCCGCACACCTGAAACGTGTGTATGAAACGCGGAAACGCGGATTGCCGCTGACGTTTCAAACCTGCCGCGAATGGAGATGGTTTCACCTTGAATTGGAAGATGCCCGATCAACTGAAACTCTTCGCCAGTCCAGGCTTTCAGATTGGCGCCGCCCGGAAAAATGCCGAAGCGGCTTCTATCGAACTCTATCGGCTTTCCGATTCTGTTTCCGGTATCTTCGAGTGTGGCCGCATAGTGCAGATCTGCCGCCCGCACACCATCCTTCATAAGGACTGGAAGACTGGCATATGCTGCCAATAGCAGGGCTGCAATTGGCGCCCTCCATCCGCTCGGGAACTGCAAGTCAGTGCCAGATCTTGGATCATTTGCCCAAATCCGAATTCCGGCCGCAACTGACAGACCGTACAGCGCATAGGTCGGCCAGTCTTCAGGCCAAAACATGCCGAAGTTCAGCAAATCCCATCGCAGCGGCGCCAGCAAAACAACACCGTTTGCCCATTTTGTCTGCAAAGCATCAAGCCCCAAGTGCAGAACGGAACCCAGTGCCAGAATAAGAAAAACGGACCAAAATCTCTTGCTGAAAGTGGCCAGGAAGGCGCATAAAACCAAGCTTATCACCAAGCTGCCCTGGGCGATTGCAAACAAACGCAGATCTATCAACGGTACGTCAGTCAACCCGGTTGCAGCACGTTGAATGATCCATGGAACATCCGGCACGACGCATCCTGCCAATATCCATTTCACATCAGCGGCGGGCAAAAACGCCTTCGTCACCAGATATTGGATTCCGATATGGCCAAGCGTGGCAGGCATGGATCACACCAAGCGCTTTCTCACTTGCATGAAGG
>NZ_LUKH01000061.1:0-11133 GCF_001593695.1 Leisingera sp. F5
CCCCTCTCGGCGGCAAAGCCGCCTGCCGGGCAGGGGGCGGGAGTATTTGCACAAAGGTGAAATGGGGGCGGTGGTGTGCTTCTGGGACGTGGCGCGCAGCGGTACGGCCCGCGCCTGACTTTACATCCGGGTGTTCGAACCGGTCCGCGCAGCGGCAAACGCTCCGGGGGAGCGTTTGGGGTTCGGACGGGCGGAGCCCTTCGCTGATGCCGGTGCCTTGGAATGTGACGGTGGCGGTGTGCCCCTTGGGACGTGACGCGCAGCGGCACGGCCCGCGCCTGACCTTCCCGTCATGTTGGAGGCATGCTTTCAGCATGACGAAGGCGCATTCGCGCCCTCCCAAGGTCAGGCGTGGGCCTTGTGGTGCGGGACTTAATTGAGGGAGCAGCAAAAACTTGAGGGCGTAAATACTCCAATTTTCGCCCAAGTTTTGACACGGCAAGGTGAAAATTTCCCAAGAAATTCTTCTTTAGGGCTTTTCCATGCTACTGCTTTCACTTGCTGCGCTACTGGTGGTCGCGATCTTTCAGCTGCCTATAGCTTTTGAGTTT
This sequence comes from Leisingera sp. F5, assembly GCF_001593695.1. Classification (NCBI taxonomy): domain Bacteria; kingdom Pseudomonadati; phylum Pseudomonadota; class Alphaproteobacteria; order Rhodobacterales; family Roseobacteraceae; genus Leisingera; species Leisingera sp. F5. Next base: position 552 of record NZ_LUKH01000061.1, read on the forward strand.
CAAATGATACTCGTTGTTCCGATCCTAGCTTTCCAATGGCTGCTGTTGCAGGGCGTAAAGTCTCAGATGCGCCACAAAAGAGCGTGGAGGTCTTTTTCAATCGTTCAAAGGCGCAAGCTGGAGGCGAGGGAAAAAGCGGTTAGAAAAATCATGCGCCTGTTTAATGTTCCACTTGATCCCAACGCAGAACACTTTGAGCAAAGGCAAAAGGCGCTACTTGATAGCCTGGTTCGTTACAATGGACGTCTGCACAAGAAAGAAGATGCTGTGGATGCTGTAAATCTGGTCAGAACCATGACGGATATTTGCGCTGAAGCCACGGGAGCGGCGATCGCTGAGGTGCGTGACGCCGTCTGGTCGCAGTGGACGTCAATGCAAGTTGATATGCTGTTTGAAACAGACGGCAAGCGGTATGAACCAAACGTCGAAAAGTCCCTTGGCGGTCGTTGTCCGACGGGATTGGGCGGGCCGACAGCATTGCGCTGGATTTCCACAAGTGGATGTATGTGGGCTATGACTGCGGCATGGCGCTGCTGCGCAACGAAGACGAGCACAGGGCGGCGTTTTCGGCCCGGCCATCGTATCTGGAGGGGGCCGAGCGCGGGCTGGCGGGTGGCGAGCCGTGGTTCTGCGATTACGGCATCGACCTGAGCCGCGGCAACCGGGCGCTGAAGGTTTGGACCGCGCTGGAAACCTATGGCGAAGCGGCGTTTTCGGAAGCCATTACGGGGAACTGCGCGCTGGCGGCATTCATGGCGGCAGAGATTGAAGCACGGCAGGATATGGCGCTGGGGGCGCCAGTGGTGTCGAACGTCTGCGTGTTTACTGCCCGCAGTGATCTGGAACCTGAGGCGCAGTCCGAGGTCAACGCGCGCGTTGCCCAGACCCTGCAGGAGAGCGGCGAGGCGGTGTTTTCCACCACCCGGTCGCAGGGCCGGGTGATGCTGCGCGCCGCGATCACCAACCACCGCAGCCGCGAGGCGGATGTGCGGGCGGCCATTGCGGCGGTGGCGCGGGAGGCGGCTGCATAGGCGGTTTGCCATGCGCCCGGCCGGATGCCGGGGGCGGGGCTGGCCGGAGGCGTGAAGCTGAAGCAGAGAAAAGGGGCGTTGCCCCTCGGCCCTCCGGCCTCACCCCAAGGTATTTCTGACCAGAAAGAAGCGGCCAGGCTGAAGCCTGCCGGTGAGGCGCGCGGCTGTTGCGGGGGGGCGGATTGGGGCGTAAAGCTGTAGCCATGAAACGTATTGTTCCTTTGCTTTCGTTTGCGCTGATGGTGCCGCAGGGCGCCGGATCGCATCCGCATATTTTTGTCGATACCGCGCTGAAAGTGAGTGTTTCGGACACCGGGCAGTTGCAGGCGGTGGAGATCACCTGGGCTTATGACGAGTTTTACTCGTTGCTGATTTTTGAGGATCAAGGGTTGGACAGCGATTACGACGGTGCGCTGACAGCCGCGGAACTGGCCGGGCTGCAAGGGTTTGACATGGTTTGGACCGACGGGTTCCAGGGCGACACTTATCTGACCCGTGAGGGGGCTGCGCTGGCGCTGGGGGCGCCGGAGCATGTGTCCACTGAGGTTGCCGAGGGGCGCATCACCACCCGCCACCGGCGCGTTCTGCTGCAGCCGCAGGCAGCGGACGGGGTGGTGATCAAGGCCTATGATCCAACGTATTACACGGCCTATACCCTGACCGGCGGGCTGGAGGTTTCGGGCGGCTGCCAAGGGCGCGTCACCCCGCCGGATCTGGATGCGGCTTATACCAAAGTTGAAGAGCTGCTCTATGCGATGCCCGCGGATCAGGCAGAGGCGGCTTATCCTCAGGTTGGCGAAGCCTTTGCCGATACTGTGCAATTGAGCTGCGGGGCGTAAAGTGCGGGCTTTTCTGGCAGTTGCAGCGCTGGCAGTTGCGGCTTTCGCAGCGTGGCTGTGGGGCTTTGGCGGCGCCGGTGTTGTTGCCGCCTGGGCGGGCGAAGGCCAGCGCGAGGCGCAGACCGCGATGGCACGGGGGTTGCGGGCCTTGCGGTCCGGTGAACCCGGGGCGCTGACTGCGCTGCTTGCTTTGTGTTTTGCCTATGGGTTTTTTCATGCCGCAGGGCCGGGGCATGGCAAGCTGGTGATCGGCGGTTACGGCATGGGCAAGCCGGTGCCCCTGGCACGGCTGGCCGGGCTGGCTGTGGCGTCCTCGCTGGCGCAGGCAGCCACCGCGGTGCTGCTGGTGGCGGGCGGGTTGCTGCTGCTGGACTGGGGGCGGGAACAGCTGACCAGCGCCGCCGAGGATGTGCTGGCGCCGGTGTCTTACGGGCTGATTGCGCTGGTGGGGCTGTGGCTGCTGCTGCGCGGTGCGCGGCGGCTGGCGGGCAGCCGGGCCGATGCGGCGGGAGAGCACCGCCACCATCATCAGCATGAAGATGTCTGTGCCTCCTGCGGGCACCGGCACGGGCCCACAGCGGCGGAGGCGGCCAATGTCTCCTCGCTGCGTGATGCGCTGGCGATCATTGGCGCGGTGGCGTTGCGGCCCTGCACGGGGGCGGTGTTTCTGCTGCTATTGACCTGGCGTATGGGCGTGCTGTGGGCCGGGATTGCCGGGGCCTTTGCCATGGGGTTTGGCACCGCAACGGTGACTGTGGCGGTGGCGGCGGCAGCGGTCACCCTGCGCAAGGGCGCGCTGGCTCAGATGCAAGGGACGGGTGTGCTGCGGGCCGCGGCAGTGCTGGAGATCGCCGCAGGCGCAGTGGTGGCGGTGCTGGCCGGCCAGATCATGCTGCGGGCATTGTAAAGGATCACGCGGTCAGGGCGCTGTCCAGCAGGGCAAACATCGGCTCCTGGGTGAGATAGGCTGACATCAGGGCCTGCATCGGGGCGGCTTGTTCACGCGCAGTCATCTCGTGCCAGAAAGTCAGGGACTTGCGCTGCAGCAGGTGTCCGTGCGGGTGGGCCTTGCCATAGGGGGCGGGCACGCGTTTCAGTTCGGGGTCTTTGACGGCAAACCCTTTGAGCGCCAGTATATCCGTCAGCGCTGCGATCTCGTCGCCATAGGCGCCGTCGATGGCAGCACGCCAGCGCGGCAGCTGCGGCTTGCTGAAGCCCATAATACCGCCGCCTGCGGTGCAGTAATCCGGGGCAAGGCCGAAGAACAGCGCGCAACCGCTGCTGTTCAGCGTCCACATCAGGTGCAGATGGGTGGTGTAGGGCGTCTTGTCCTTGGAAAACCGCACGTCGCGCTGCGGGCGGAACAATTTGCCTGTCACCGGAGCGCCGCTGCGCCGGGTGATGGCTTGGGAAATCTCGTCCAGCAGCCGCAGCGCTGGGGATTTCAACTCGGTTTCATATCTGTCCTTCTGCGCGGTGAACCAGTCCCGGCTGTTGTTCTGCGAAAGCGCCGCCAGAAAGGCGCGGGCATCGGGGATCAGCTGGGCAAAGGTGTCGGTCATCGCAAAAAAGCTCCTGGCAAGCGGGCGGAAAACCCGCCTGTGCAGTTTATCACCATAGGCCTGTGCAGGGGCAAGGAAACTCCGCTCTTGCGGGGGGGCACGCCCAAGCCTAAGGCTGACAGCATGAACACATTGGCGAGTAAACACACAGAGATGTCCCTGCGCGGCCATGCCAGGGCGATTGCCATCCTGGGGCTGCCGCTGATCGGCGGCCATGTGGCGCAGTTTGCCATCGGGCTGACCGATACCGTGATGCTGGGCTGGTACGGGGTAGAGGCGCTGGCGGCGGTGACGCTGGGGGCGACCTATTTCTTTTCCATCTTCCTGCTGGGATCCGGTTTTGCCTTTGCGGTGATGCCGATGGTGGCGGCGGCCGCGGGTGCCGGGGAAGAGCGGCAGATCCGGCGCTCGACCCGCATGGGGCTGTGGCTGTCGCTGGTCTATGGGGCGGCGGCGATGCCGCTGTTGTGGTGGTCGGAACCGATCCTGCTGATGCTGGGGCAAAAGGCGGATATTGCCCATGCGGCGGCAGAGTATCTGCGGATAGCCGGCTGGGCGATCTTTCCGGCACTGCTGTATATGGTTGCCAAATCCTATCTGGCAGCGCTGGAACGCACCCAGATCGTGTTGTGGCTGTCTGTTTTCGGGGCCGTGCTGAACGCGCTGGTGAACTATGCTCTGATCTTTGGCAACTGGGGCGCGCCGGAGCTGGGGATCACCGGGGCGGCGATTGCGTCGCTGGTGACCAACGGGGTGTCCTTTGTGCTAGTGCTGGCCTATGCGCTGAAGGTGCTGCCGGAGCATGAGCTGCTGAAGAACTTTCAGCGCCCCGACTGGGATATGCTGGGACAGGTGTTCCGCATGGGGGCGCCGATCGGGCTGACCACCCTGGCTGAAACCAGCCTGTTTGCCGCCTCGGCGATGATGATGGGCTGGCTGGGCACGGTGCCGCTGGCGGCGCATGGGATTGCGATCTCGCTGGCGGGGCTGACGTTCATGGTGCATCTGGGGCTGTCCAATGCGGCTACGATCCGGTCGGGCAATGCGTTCGGGCGGCGCGACCGGGCGCATATGGCGCGCGGCGGCAAGGTGGTGACGGTGATGTCGCTGGTGGTGTCTGTGGTTGGGATCACTCTGTTTCTGACCGTTCCGGACCCGCTGATGTCGCTGTTCCTGGATCCGGCGGATCCGCAGAAGAAGGAAATTCTGCTGATCGGTGCAGGTCTGTTGGCGGCGGCGGCGCTGTTTCAGATGATGGACGGGATGCAGGCGATTGCACTGGGCCTGCTGCGCGGGGTGCAGGACACCGGCGTGCCGATGGTGATTGCCGTGCTCAGCTATTGGGCGGTTGGGATACCGGCGTCCTATGTCTTTGGCTTTGTGCTGGAGTGGGGCGGTGTTGGCGTCTGGGTGGGGCTGATTGCGGGGCTGTCCGTTGCAGGTCTGTTCCTGATGGCGCGCTTTTGGAAGCAGTCGATCAAGACGGTGGGTGCTGCGGCGGCATAAGGGGGCGGGTGCGTGCTGCCCGGCCCGGCCCATTGTATGGACCGGCGAAAACGCGCCCAGGATCATACGCCTGTGGTCAAAGGGAATGTCCGCCGGGATGTCAAAGCGGGGGTCTTTGGCGATCCGGGCTTCGGAGGCTTCCATCTCAGCCTTGCAGGGCCAGACCTGCCAGGCAAACACGATCCGCTCACCAGGCCGGGCAGCGACGGCGCGGCGGAAATCAGTCTGGCTGCCGTCCGGTACGTTGTCTTCCCAGGAGTCGACAGTTTCCAGGCAGCCGTATTCCTTGAACAGCGCGGCGCTGGACTTGGCCCAGGCTTTGTAAGCCTCGAAGTTCTCCTTGGGGACGGGGACCACAAATCCGGCGACATACATGGCGGCTCTTCCAAATGGCGGCGCGGGCAGCATCCGGCCTGACCATGAGTGTGCCACAGCGGAGCGCTGCGCTCCAGACCTGGGGCGGTGCGGGGTTGACCGTGTTTTGCCCCGCGGGCAGGCTGCCGGAACAGCTTTGTATTCATTCAGAAAGAGGCCGTTTCAGATGATGACCGATGCCGACACACGCCTTCTGCGCATTGCCTATGAGGAAGCTAGGGCAGGGTTTGACGAGGGCGGTTGCCCGATTGGTTCAGTTCTGGCGCGCGGCGGCCAGGTGGTGGCGCAGGGGCGCAATCAGCGGGTGCAGAAGGGAGATCCGATTGCGCACGGCGAGATGGACGCGCTGCGCAAGGCGGGGCGGCAGAAATCTTATGCTGACACGGTGCTTTATACCTCTTTGTCGCCCTGCATGATGTGCAGCGGCACCATTGTGCAGTTCGGCATCCCGCGGGTGGTGATCGGCGACACCAAGAATTTTGGCGGCAACGAGGATTTCCTGCGTTCGCGCGGTGTTGAAGTGGTGATTGCCGAGGATCCGGACTGCATCGCGCTGATGGAACGGTTCATCCGGGAGAAGCCTGAGCTGTGGGCGGAAGATATTGCCGAGTGACAGTGGTCTGAGGTCTGACGAAACCATGGCATTTTGCGTCGGGTTTCGAAGGCTTGGCGCAGGGAGTTCGCTGTAGGGTCTGCGCAGAATTGCAATATATGCGCGCACCGTTCGGACGGTGCGCGGCAGCAGGAGGCTCCCCAATGTACAAACCCGTTGTTCTCATCACCTCGGCCACCGGCCGTATCGGCCGCGAGCTGGTGGCGCGTTTGGCCGCCGCAGGCGGGTTCACAGTGCGCGCCTGCTATTTCAGCGAGGCCAAGGCAGACCAGCTGACCGCGCTGGGCGCGGATGAGGTTGTGAAGTTCGATCTGTCGGAACCGGCCACCTGGGAGGCGGCGCTGGACGGTGTTTCGGCGGTCTATTCCGCCTCGCTGGATCCGATGCTGGAGGGGCATCTGAACTTTGCCATGGCGCTGGGCGCGCGCAAGGATCAGATCAAGCATGTGGTGCGGGTGAGCTGCATGGGGGCTGATACCAATACCGCCGATTATGACGCGGACACCCATGCGTCGCGCGCAGGCGCAGGCATTCCGCTGATGCTGCAGCACTATTGGTGGGGCGAGAAGGCGCTGATTGACGCCGGGCTGAACGTGACCGCGCTGCGCAACAACTTTTTCATGAACCACCTGCTGAAGACCGATTGCGACACCATCGAGGCCGAAGGCTGGTTCGCCAACCCGCTGGGCGGCATGCGCAATTCCTTTGTCGCCACCCGCGATATTGCCGAAGCTGCGGCGGCGGTGCTGGCCGAGGGCCCGGAGCGGCATGGCAACAAGTTCTATGACATCACCGGCCCGGCGCCGCAGTCGATGGCAGAGATCGCCGCTGATCTGGGCCGCGCCATGGGCAAGGAGATTGAATACCGCGCCCAGTCTATGGAGCAGTTCGAGGCGGATTTCGGGGCCACCCGCGCCGAGTTTTTTGAATATCTGACCAATGGGTTCTACACCCGCTGCAGCCCGGATTTCTATAACATCACCGGGCACAAGCCGACCTCCTATTATGACTATCTGACCACCAAGGGCGCCAGCGGTGAAACGGGCCTTGAGGAGCTGTGGCAGGGCAACCTTTGGAAGAAGGGTGTCGATGCGATGAAAGACGCGGCCGCCGCCACGGGGTCCTGAGCCGCAGCGGGCCGGTTGTCAGCCTGAAGGAAAAAGAGGGGCTTCGCGCGGGCAGCGCGAAGCCTCTGGCCTGTCCTGCGTGGGGGGACTGCGCGGGCAGGCCTTCATCGGCGCTGAGCCTGCGGTACTAGCGGCTGATGCCTGACAGCAGATCCGGGTTCGTGATCAGGTTGCAAACACCGTGGGCGTGATCCTCCAGAAAGACATTGTCTTCCAGCCACTTTCCAACCGAATGAATGTTCACCTTGGCGACCTTGGGGCGCACACTCCAGGAGACCTGGAAGGGGGAGCCGTCCTCGTTATAGCCGGGGCCGGTGGTGGAGCCGGCATATTGCACCGGTGTGCCGGTATCGCTGGGAATATTGCTGGCCTGATGCAGCCCGTTTGCTTTGCCCAAGTGGGCCAGTGCGCCGAAGTCGAGCGCATTTTCGCCGTTCACCAGCACAAAAACCTGCGCTTCGACCCGCAGCTGCGGGTTTTTGATCGCATCGCTGAGGCAGGACCCAAGGGTCGGGCCGGGCTGCACCTGGGCGGTGGAGTGGACGTAATGCACCTCGATCGTGTCTCCGGGCTGCAGGTCTCCGTGTTCGGTTGCGCCGATGGGATGGTCGAGCGATGCCAGTTCTGCGGTGGTCAGCGTGCCGCCGTATTTGTAGCCGGTGCCATAGCCGTGGCCGTCGCCATTGCCGGCGAAAGTAGTGAATTCACCGCCGCGGTGTTCGGCGTTTTCGTGAAAGTGGATGTTGCACAGGTTCATTTCTGCATAATCCGGGGCCGCCTCAAAGCTGCGCGTGTTGCTGCCAGCGGCGGCGTCTAGGTCGCGCGGTGACTGGGGACCGGAACCTGCGCCCTTGGTCTTGGCCGCGAGGGCTGCGCGCTGTTCGGCAATCACACTGTCCGCAACGGCACCCGCGCCGACAGCATTGGCTGCAGTCCCGGCAAGCAGGGTGGAAACAGTTGCGGCGATCAGAGACAGAATGGGTTTTTGCATAAGGATTCCTGTTGTAACTGAGAACAAAAGCGGGATGTACCGGTGCACCTCGGGTTCTGCGGGTGCGGGGCTGCTCAGGCAGCAGCGGTCAAGATGTGATGCTAGGGTTGTGTCAATTGGAAATGAAGCAACTTATAGTTGCTTCACGGGCTCGCTGCATCCGCTTCGGCGGTGTGATATGCTGGTTGGAAACACTGCCACTGGCGACAAGGAGGCACCTGTTATGGCAAGCTCCGTTCCCTGTCCCGTTTTTCCGGCGTCTCTTAGGGGCGTTTTGCTCGCCTGCCTGGTTTTGATCGCCCTGGCTGCGGGCGCCGCGGCAGAGACTGAGCGGCCCCGGAGCGGGCTGATGTGGAACAGAACCGGACTGCCGGCCGTTTTTCCGTTGCAGGTGAAAAGCCCGCCGGGGGCGGATTATTATCTGGTGCTGAGCAGTGAAGAGAGCGGGGACGAGGCGCTGGCGGCCTATTTCAAGGGCGGCGCGTTCTTTAAAGTGCTGGTGCCGCCGGGCCGTTTCGTGCTGCATTTTGCCAGCGGATCCGGCTGGCAGGGCGAGCGGCGGCTTTTTGGCCCCGAAACGCGGGTCTTCAAGCTGCCGGATGTACTGGAATTTGCCATCCGCGGGGCAGGGATCAAGGGCGGGCACAAGATCACCCTGACGCGGAGCGGCGCCAATTTGCAGGCGGCGGTCAAGGAGCAGTACATCTGTCAGGTTGCGAGTCTGGACGGGCCGGTGCCGGAGCCCCGCCCGCTGCAGGAAACCGGGCATCTGTTCCGCCTGGGCGGTGACCGTCATGAAAGATGGGATCTGCATCTGCGGTGGCGGCTGGGGCTGCGCGCGCCTGAGGCGGGCACGGCGGAACAATTGTGGCAGCGCAGACGGTTTGTGCTGGGCAGCCCGCTGTTGCCCAGGCGCCGGGTGATCCGGCACGACCCGGTCACCCGGCAGGCGGAGACCCGGTTCCGGTCTTATTCGGTGCGGTCGCTGTTCTGCGGCTGAAGCGCCCTTGCGGGCCGGAGGTCAATCTCCGCCGCGGTCTTTCATCAGCCGGTCGGCCTTTTTGCGCACCAGCACGCCGCGCAGGTCGTGCATGGCCAGCAGCAAAGCGTCGGTGACGTCTTCCAGCTGCGCATCCGTGGCGCGGCTGTTGGCCCAATGGGCGGTGAGGTTCAGGTGATCGATGGCGCGGTGGATATCGTCGGTATCACGGGCCGCAATGGTGGCGGCGCGGTCTTCCATCCAGGATTTGATCTCGGCGATGTCCTGTTCAGACAATTCGCGCTGGCCATGCGCTTTGATCTCGCCGTTGCGGATGTTCACAACGGCGATCTGGTCCATCTCAATCCGCCGGTTGCGGTTCTCGGTGTCCACGCGAAAGACAAAAGCGCCGTTCTCACGGACGCGGAAATAATAGTCCGGCAGATCGGCGCTCATCTCTTGTTCTCCCGTTACGTCAGCGCGGCGCAGAAGGCCTGGATGCGGCTGCAGGCCGTCTCCAGCGCCGCGTCGGATGTAGCGTAGCTGACGCGGAAGTTGGGCGACAGCCCGAAGGCGGCGCCAAAGACCACGGCCACGTCGGCCTCTTCCAGCAGGGCGGTGGCAAAATCCTCGTCCGTTTCAATCACCTTGCCCGCGGGTGTGGCCTTGCCGATCAGCCCGGCGATGGATGGATAGACATAAAACGCGCCTTCGGGCGTGGGGCAGGAGATGCCGTCAATCTGGTTCAGCATCCGCACCACCAGATCGCGGCGGCGGACAAATGTCTCGTTGTTGGGCGCCAGGAAATCCTGGGTGCCGTTCAGCGCCTCTACTGCGGCCCATTGGCTGACGGAGCAGGGGTTGGAGGTGGATTGCGACTGCACCTTGCGCATGGCGGCGATCAGCTTCTCCGGTCCTGCGGCATAGCCGATGCGCCAGCCTGTCATCGCATAAGCCTTGGAGACGCCATTGCAGGTGAGGGTGCGGCCGTACAGAGCCGGTTCCACTTCCGCCGGGGTGCAGAATTCGAACCCGTCATAGGCCAGATGCTCATACATGTCGTCGGTCATGATCCAGACATGCGGGTGGCGCAGCAGCACATCAGTCAGTTCCTTCAGTTCCGCCCGGCTGTAGCCCGCACCGGTGGGGTTGGAGGGGGAATTGAAGATGAACCATTTGGTTTTCGGGGTGATCGCAGCCTCCAGCTGATCAGCGGTCAGCTTGAAATTGGTCTGGATCGAGGTCTCGGCAATCACCGGCGTGCCGCCGGCCAGCAGCACCATGTCCGGGTAGCTGACCCAATAGGGGGCAGGAATCACAACCTCGTCGCCGTCGTTCAAGGTCGCCATCAGCGCATTATAAAGCGTCTGCTTGCCCCCCGTTCCGACCGAGACCTGAGCGGGCGTGTAGTCCAGCCCGTGGTCGCGCTTCATCTTGGCGCAGACCGCCTGTTTCAGCTCGGGGATGCCATCGGGGGCGGTGTATTTGGTCTTGCCCGCAGCAATGGCGGCGACCGCCGCGTCCTTGATATTCTGCGGCGTGTCAAAGTCCGGCTCGCC
>NZ_LUKH01000062.1:0-10796 GCF_001593695.1 Leisingera sp. F5
GGTGAATACACCCGCCGGGCCCGACGCTCTGATATGCCTCCCCGGCCTCAGGTGGTCCAGCATCCAGCGGGTGCCGATGCTGTCTCCTTGTGCCTTCACTGTCACCGAGATCGACAAAGGCCGCGACGGCGAGGAACTGATGGTATAGGTCCGCCAAACGGTCCCTTCCGGCACTGGCAGCTCCAGCGTCAGGAACTGGCCCGGCTGGTATTTGAACCACGCGCCCGACGGCGCGCGGAAGCTGAAAGTGGCGGTGTTTGGCGCTTCCGGCACAACCGAGACGCATTCCAGCATCTCGTCGTCCTTCCACGCCAGGGTTTCGTCCAGCGTCTCGAAATTAGCCTGCAGTCCCATGTGCTTACTCCGCCGCGATCAGGTGACGGCCGGTCAGCGCGCGGGTCAGGTGCTCGGCATACCAGTTGGAGAACTGGATGACGCCGCTTTCCTGCACCTCGGAATAGGGGCCGGGTTCATAGGCGGGGGAGTTGATGCCCTGCTGGTTGTCCTCGACCACGATGCGATCCTCGTCATTGGTCGCCATCCAGACCTCGGTCAGGCGTGTGATGTCATAGTCCTGACCCTCGACCGCATCCTTGTGCACCAGCCATTTGGTGGTGACTTCAGTCTCGGTCGGGCTGATCGGAGTGACCCGGAACACCAGCGAATGATCCGGCAGGAAGTGGTTCCAAGTGGTCGGATAGTGGAACTTCAAGAGCGTGCCGGCATCGGCAAAGGGCACCCGGCCCAGCGGTTTGGCGACTGCCGCCTTGCCATCCATGGTATAGCTTTCCGCGCCCTCGTTCAGCGGCATCCGTGCCAGCCGGTGCTGGCCGCGCGCGCCCATGCGGAACTGCGACGGAACCCCTGCGGCCTCAATGCGGTCGAAATGCTTTTGCAGATGCGGCGGGGTCTCACCGCCCTCAACACCAGTGACCGACGGATCTTCCGGGAAAGTCCGGCACAGCGACGGGTGGTTGCCTCCGCAGTGATAGCACTCACGGTTATTTTCCCAGACCAGCTTCCAGTTGCCATTCTCGATGATCGAGCTTTCAAAGGCCACCTTGGCATTGCCCAGATCATGCGGCGCCAGATAGGGACGGGCGACGTCGGCGAAAGCATCGAAATCCGGTGCTTCATCGGCCAGGCAGATATAGATCAGACCGGCCAGATCACGGCAGTGCACCGGCTTCAGCCCGTGTTTGGAGGCATCGAAATCCGGCCCCATGTCCCGCGCCCACAGCAGTTTGCCGTCCAGCTCGTAGGTCCACTGGTGGTAGGGGCAGACCAGTTTGGGCGAGTTGCCCTTCTTGGCCTTGCACACAACCGAGCCGCGGTGGCGGCAGGCGTTGTGGAAGGCGCGCACTTCGCCGTCGGTGCCGCGCACGATGATGACGTTATAGGCGCCGATCTGATGGGTGACATAGTTGCCCGGCTTCGGCACTTCGCAGGCGGGAATGGCAAACAGCCACTCGCGGTAGAAGATCTGCCGCATGTCCAGATCCAGCACACCCGGGTCGGTGTAGAACGCCTGTTCCATGGAATAGTTCTTCTGCCGGGCCACCAGTTTGGCCAGAATTTCGCTGTCCTGAAGCATCTGCTTCTCTCCTTTGCCGCAACCCCGCGGCGTGTTGGCTGGGTGCAGGCATGAGGAGAGAGATTGCAGGCCGCACGCCCGCAACCGCCCTGCCGCCGCCCGCGGTTGACGTTATCTTGGCAAGGCTGGTTTCCGGACTGTCCCGGGGCCTTAAGATGGCGGGGCATGGCACCTTCCCGAAGGCATTCCTTCAGTGGTCTTTACCAAGCCTAACCCGGGGTCACCGTTGCGGGGGCAGTGCCGGAATTTCACCAGCTTCCCAATTCTCCGCCCCAAAGGACGGCACCTTGCTAACCGCCAAATTGCCCTAAAAACTGCCGTCCTTCGGAAACAAAACCGACCCGGCGAAACCGGAATAAGACATGCAGGTTTTCTTCTGCCGCCACAGCCTCATGCGGCAGATTCTCATACCGGCATTCGCCAGCCTGTTTGCGGCAACCGCTTATCTTTCACACAGTTACCTGCGATTCGCCCGGCAACCCGATTCGGCCTCGTCGCCGCGATATGAAAAAGGCCGCCAAACCGGCGGCCCCTTGTCACTTGGATTTCCAGCTGTCCAGCCAGCGCCGGACGCGGCCCTTACGCTCGGCAATCGCATCGCCCGCGGCATACAGGCTGTCCTCGACATTCTCGACCATCGGGTCGATCCGGGACCGGCGGAACCGGCGCCAGCGCACATAGATAGCCCACATCACCGCCGCCAGCAGCACCAGGAAAATGATCGAGAACCAGTTCGTGGGCTTGTCCTCCGGCCCCGCAACCGGATTGATCGTCACTGCATTGGGGAAGACCGACAGGAATTCATTGCGCCAGCCGTAGTGCATGATGGCCACCCATTCCGGGCTGGCCTTGGTCGAGATGCTGTCATTCGCATCGGTGTACAGATTGGCGGTGTCGAACTTGAAATAGGGCGGCCAATTCCAGCCGGTATCCTCGTTGCGGTAAACCATGTTGCGCCCATTGGGGCGCACCGCCTGGATGAACTGCACATCGCGGTTGATCAGCTCCGCCGACTGGTCGTCCGGCTGCGACCAGAAGATCCGGGTCCAGTCGTTCAGCTCCTGCCGTTCTTCATAGGTGTTGACGATGCGCACCACGTCGTACTGCGGCAGCGTGTAATGCAGGAAGGCGCCGAACAGCACCCAGATGGTGATCAGGATAGCCCATTTGATGAAACGCATGCGTTACACCTCACATGAAGTTAATGACGTAGACCAGAAGCGCGATTGCCCCCAGCGGAATGATATAGACCAGCAGGATCAGCTTGCGCCGGAACGACCGGTCATACTGCCGCAGCCCCCGTTGGATGAAGGTGCTGCGGTCGCCGGTCAACCCCTTCTGTTTCCAGCGCCGTTTCAGTTTGGCCCGGCGCACCTCGCGCGAATAAAGCGAGACCGCACCATAGGTCACAGTCAGCACCACCAGAAGGATCAGGATCAGGCGGATGAAGCCGAACATCTCTAGCGCCCCCGCACCCGGTTCACGGCGCCCCAAGGACCAACCCGCTCGACCATTCCCTTGCGCTGGACCCGCGGCAGCGCGGGCGAGCGCCCCTCCATATCCGGCTCATGCCCGAACAGCGCGGCGCGCGCGCCGGCCTTGTCCACCGCATACTCCCGCGCCAGGAACTCAGCCGCATAGGCCTTTTTCGTCTCCGGCCAGCCCCGGTACTGGCGGTAGAATTCTTCTTTGTGGCAGATGAACATCTGGCGGAAGTCATGCGGGCACAGCTCCGCCAGCAGCATATTCACCAAGTCCCGCTGGGCAGTGTCCGACGCCCGCAAGGAATAGAAATAGGCCGGATGGTCCGAGCGGATCTTCGGCCATTTGCCGCCCCCCTCGGCCCAGCGCACAAGTGCTGCCAGCCCCTCGAACTCCTCCGGCAGCTCTTCGGCATGGCGCGCCGCCAGCCGCCGCAAATCGGACCGCGACAGCCCCGACAAGTCCCGCCCCTTCCCGGTCAGAACCGAGACCGCCAGGAACCCCATCTTCTGCCGCAGGATCGCGGCACCATCGACGCCGCGCGCGCGGATCACCGGCTCGGCCAGCCCGTTCAGATCCAGAAACTTGGCAATCGCATTGCGCTCGCTCAGATCAAACACATGGGTAAGCGGCACGTCCTCCGGCTTTGCCCCGCTGGCAATCACCGCCGGATGCTCTTGCCCCGGAAACACATAGAGGCCCCCGAAATGCGCGGTCCAGAAGTTCGACTGCGCGAACACCTCATGCTCCAGATGCACCGGGTTGCGGGTCACATCGCCGGTCTTCTCGGCGGTCGAGATCATCTCACCGATCAGCGCATCATCAAACCAGGCGTCCTCACCGGTCTTGAACCGTTCCACCAGTTCAGCCAGACGGTCCGCATGGCGCAGGGTGCCGCGGGTGGTATCCGCCTCGATCCGCACCTGCTGAATGTCGAACAGCTTAGCTGGGGTGGAGACCTCAAACACCGAATTCACCAGCTCGCCCGCCACCGCATCGGTTGCCGTCAGCGCAAACAGCTGGCGCTCATTGACCTCGATAAACCGGCGCAGAATGTCCCGGCTGGTAGAGAATTTCACATGCAACAGCGGGCAGCGCTTCTGCTCGGTGCTGAGCAGAATGAACTGCCGGTTGACACCCGCATGGTTCAGATAGTGATCATCCCCCAGCTCATCCCCGATTTCGGGCGAGAAGCCCGAAATATCAACGTGGAAATCCGTCAGCGCCGTGGTCTTGCCGGTCAGATGCTTAAGCGCGCGATTGTACCGCTCCACCAGCGCGGGCGAGGCGACGTGGAAGAGATTGCCGAACATCAGGCCATGCTGGATGAGGCGTTTCATGTTGTCCTCCTATCCGTATCACACAAGCGATGCGCCCGGCCCGAGGGTGGGTGCGGAACGCGCCCGCCCTGGGGGGCGGGTCGGGCGCGTCGCGGCTTCGCCGCGAAGTATAACGTCAACCGCATCAAATCTTCGTCCTCAGCAAAGCTTTCATCGGAACAAATGCAGCATCAATACGATTGCGAAATGCGTCATCGTCATTGAAAGAGTCGTTCAGCTTGCCCTCAAGCTCGAGGCGCTCTCCTGCGTCTTTGTCAAACTCTTTGTTCCACTGTTCGTCTGAAATTTGTCCAGACCTTTGCATGTCACATAACGCACCATGCCTTTTTTCTAGCACCCCATACCTAGTCACATCGTTCGTAAACTCTCGTTCTATCTTTTTCACAGGTTCAAAAGCGTTGGCTATGTCAGATGGCCATCTAAGTTCAGCCTCTGCAAGAAGTGCGTTGACGTCATTCAGTACCTCTCGTGAACGCCGCCACCGATAAAGGCGGACCTTTCGATCAATTTGATCGGGCACTTTTTTCTCTTCAAAGAAATCAAGATCTGTGGATGTCAGAAACGGCAACCGGATAGCATGTAGAGATTGCCGGTAGCGATACATCTCCGCTGCCAACGCTTTTGCAAAGTCGGCATCGCGTTCTTTCTTCCACGTAGTGAGGCCAAAGTAAGCTGTTAGTGCTGCTGCGACAGCCGCCCCTGCAGTAACAAGACTTGCAATCACCTCAGACATCGGATGCCCATTCACAATCGCTGGAAACATTTTCGGAAAGAAATCATTGGCTAACCCAGCAATTGCCACGACCAAGAACACTAACATCAGCCACCTGAAGACCCGATCAGGATTCACCCCTTCCCCTCCAGATAGCGCCGCTTGGCCTCTTCCTGCCGCCCGAAATCGCGCACCATGTTTTCAATCGCCACCTCGTCCGACTTGTCGGCATAGCGGAACTCGCTGTCGGCGTAGCGGTTGATCTCCTGCACCACCATGTCGACCGTGATCGGCACCCGCAGCTCGGCAATCATCGCGGATTTGGTGTCATAGTCCTTGAACAGGAACAGCTCCGGGTTCTCCATCCATTCATCCGGCAGCTCAAAATCCATCGCGCGAACCTTGACCGCATCGGTGATGTTCTTGATGGCCCGCCCGGTAAACCGCTCATCCGCAGCTTGGATCGCCTTCAGATAAGTGCCGAGCTTGGCCAGATCATCCAGCTCACCAATCTGATCCTGCACCCGGCCAAAGACCTCCATCAGCCCCGGCTCCTGCGGGCGGTTATAGGCCTCGAAGGAGCGCGCGACGGCCTTCTTGATCTCCTGCGCGCCGTACAGATCGTGCTCGCCCAGCGGGATCTCATGGTTCTTGCCCATCAGCAGCGTCAGGATGTCGATGTAATCCTCGCGCGTCTTCGGCCCGTCGACCAGGAAGCGCGCCCCGGCCCGCTGGCGCAGCGCGTCGTCCACATTCTCCGGGTAGTTGGAGAACATGCCAAAGGTGCAGTTGCCGCGCACCACGGTGTTGGCGCCGGCAAAGGCCTCCATGAACACCGCCGTCACCTCCTGCTGGCCCGCGCTGGACTGCCGGTCGCCGCGTTTCCCTGCGATCTGGTCAATGTCGTCGATGGTGCCAAAGCCGATCACGCCCGGGTCGATCACGTTCTGGATGAAGCTCTTGGCGTTCTGGCCCGATTTGCCCTGATAGCTGTCGATATTGTCGATGCCAAAATTCTGGTAGCGGAAGGCATAGCCCGCATTCTGGCAATAGTCATGCACCAGCCCGGCCATCATCTGAATGAGGGTCGTCTTGCCGGTGCCCGGCTTGCCGTCCCCCATGAAGGTGAAGATAAAGCCGCCCATCTCGGCAAACGGGTTCAGGCGGCGATCAAAATCATAGGCCATCAGCATCTTCGACAGCCGCAGCGCCTGGTATTTGGCGATATGGTTGCCGACCACCTCATGCGGTTTCTTGAACGCCATCGTCAGGGTGGTGGATTTCGCCTTGGCCGCAACATCAAAGCCGCTGATGGTCAGATCATCCGCCTCCACCCGCCAGGCAGCGGACGTGAACGCTTCCAGCCGGCCTGCATTCTGTGCCCGCAAAGCAGCCTTCTCCAGCAGCTGCTCGGCATAAGCCGCAGTAGCGGCGATCAGATGCGCATCGTCAGGGGCATGCAGCGCCAGCTTCTGATCCAGCTCCCACAACACGCCATGCAGCGCCAGCGGCGCATTATCCGTCAGCAGCTCCTCCGCCTCGCCCACCTCAGCCTGCGCCTCAGACCCATGCGGCGCCAGCAAAAACGCCGCGGCATTGGCAAACACATGCGCCGACACCAGCGCCTCCGCCGCCAGCAATTCGGTGAACTCACCTTTGCGGGCCGCGTCCAAAGACCCCGCCAGATTGGCCCGCTTCAAATCACCCAGACCAGACACATCCGCATAAGCCTCCCCCATCGCCAATGAGAGCGCCAGCGCCCGGCGCAAGGCATGCTGCAAGGTCGCCTGCAGCGGAGAGGTCAGCGGATCATCCTCATCCGCGGCTTCGATGCGAGCAATCAAATGCACCCCTTCGGGCCGCGCAGTGGAACGGGTCACCAGCCCCGGCGTGGTCGAGCGGAAGCGCCGCCGCGTGCCAATCCCTGCCGACCGCTCCGGCGCTTTCCCCTCCACCGCGGGTTTGGCAATCCGCGGCGTGTGATCGAACCCCTCCAGCAACGCCGCAGCTGCCGCATAATGCTTGCGGATATCTTCTTCCCGCAGCTCCATCTGATTGCCTGAAATGCTCATATCACCCTCTCAATCCACGAACCGCAAACCGAAGTCCTGATCCGCTCTTCATCTTTTCAAAAATACTCCCGCCGGAGGCTCCCGCCGCTGCAACAGCCGCAGGCCTCAATACCGAAGCACCTGACCCGCCTCGCTCACCACGAACTTCTGAACATCGCCAAACCCCGGCGGGTCCAGTTCTGCCAGCACCTGGAACGGGCGCTGCGGCAGGATGATCGCGCGCTGGGTGCGGGTGGCGCCGGTGTCCGCACCGCGGCCGCCAAAGGGATCGAGCGCAAAGATTTCCCGCTCCACGGAGCCGAACCAGCCCGAACGCTCCTCGCGCACCTCTTCGCTTTCCAGCTCCTCCAGCGTCCAGGCCAAGGCCCAGTCCTGGCCCGCAGGCGCCTCCGCTTCCTCCAGCACCTGGTGCAGCGGACCGGACTGTTCGGTATAGGCCGAGGAATACATCGGCCCCACATGATAGCGGCGCAGGTGCTTGGGGTGGAGGTCGTCGAAATCTTCGTCAAACCCCTTGGCGATGGTCACCAGCTTCAGCCCGGCCAGCGCCTGCGCCATCAGATGCGTCTGCACTTCGGGCCAGCGGCGCTCATCCTTGGGCAAGGCAATCTTGCCGCTGTCTTCCAGCTCCATCAGGTAGATCACCGGCAGGTTCACCTGGCTGTCATAGGCGGCCCAATGCAGCAGGAAGCGCCGGCGGCGCTCGCCGATATTTTCCAGCCATTCGCATTCCGGATCATTCCGGGACCAGAACAGCTGCCCCTTCAGCAGTTCCTGATAATAGAGCCGCTGCGACAGGGCGAATTGCAGCTTGGAGGGTGCCGTGCGGTCCGAGATGATGGTGCGCACCATGTCGTTCTTGAGCGTATCTTCGCTCGCCATATTGGCCAGATGCCGCTCTGCCTGCTGGGCGTCATTGGCCATGGTCATCAGCTCTGCCGCAACCGGAAAGCCGCTGTCGCGTTTGTCCATCGCCAGACTGCCGAAAAACCTGCCCGTATCGCGCCCCGCCATCAGGTATTTCATCGAAAGCGCGCGGAAGGTGAAGTTCAGCCGCATCAGATAGGCCGTCAGCACCTTCACATCGGATTTCGACAGCCGCCCCTCCGCCTGCATCGCCGCCGCCACCCGGGTCAGATGCCGGATGATGGTCTCGAACTTCTTGAAATACCGGCGCGACGCGAAGGTATCGCTAAGGCCCGCGTGGTCGTGAGAAGGATCGGTCATACCACTGCCCCTTCCGGGCGTACCACCTGTGGCACGGACAGCGCCCGGCCGCCCCCGTCAAAGCAAAGGTTTGCCTCCGGCAAAACGGCGGGCGCTACGCTCCCACCCGTGGCCGCGAACCGCCCTGTGTTATTCTTCAATTTCAATGGCGACATTTTGCTCCGGCTTTCCCAGGTTTTTCCGCGGGGACGGAGAACTCACCCAGCCCCTGCAATGGGTTTCACGCTTTGAGCTTTCTTCAAGCGTGACCTCAGATGAAGTGCCGTGCCGACCATACTGCCTGCTCCCGCCGCAAACAGTATGGCTTTGGAAAGGGTGGTATATACCCCAAGCAACAACAAAAGCAGAGCGAGGCAGCAGAAGTCCAACCACCAGTCACGCCAGCTCTTCGGTTTTTGCAGCAATGGAAAGCGCAACTGCCTCACCCCCCATACAGATTCTTGTCGTGCTTCTCGACAATCGCGGCAAACCGGCGGGCAAAGCGTTCATCCGCCTTGGCCTTCTTCTCCAGCACGTCGCGGGCAAACACCATGTTGTCCTCATGCGCTTCCAGCATGTCGGCCATCTTCTGGTTAGTGGCGGTGCCGATCGCGGCCATCGCAGTCTGGGCTTCCTTGTCGGTCTGCACGCCGATCTCGTTGATCCTATGCGCCACATCCTGCTGCTGCGCGGTTTTCAGCGATTTTGTCAGCGCGTCATACAGCACCACCCGCTGCGCCGTGTCCGTTTGCAGCTTGTTGATCAGCACCATCTGCGTCGCTGCCTGGTTCTGCAAACTGTCGACCCAGGTCTTGCCCTTCTCGATATAGCGCTCCAGCGTCTGGGATTTCGCCAGCTTCACCTGCTCGTCCTGCACCATCGCGTTGTACTTGGCGTTGAGATCGGCCAGTTCCGTCTCCAGCTTGGTGCGCGCGGCGGCGTCCTGCTCGACCGAGATCTTGTTCTCCAGCTCGATGATCTGCGGATCCAGCGCCACGATCCCGGCGCGTACGGCTTCCAGCTCCTGCACTGTGAATTCGCGGTCGTCCAGCGTCGCGGTCAAGTTCGCCTGCACCTTCTCGCGCTGTTCTTCCAGGGTGGCCAATTGGCCGTCCAGAAGCGTCACGATGACGTCCGACTTGGCAATCAGATCCTGCAGCTTGTCATCAATATTGGCGGTGCGCATCCGCTCCTGGCGCATGGAGTCCGACTTGCCGCTGCTGAAGAAGCCGACAAAGCTCTCCCAGCCGGTCTTGCCCCGCATCTCGTCAAAATCCTTGGAGAAGGCCGCCGTCACATCGTCCAGCCCCATGATCAGCTCGGCAATGTTAGCATTCATCACGTCCGTGTGGGCGTGCACATCCTCCAGCGTGGCATTCTCGATGTCGATGCTGGCATCCTCGCCCGCTTCGATCTTGCTGCGCGCCCTTTCAATCCTCGAGGTCAGCGCCTCGATCTTGGACTGCGACTCCCGGACTTTCTCCTGGCTCTCCGCCACCATCTTCTCAAATTGGGAAACACTCATAGTATCCGTTCCTTCCCCTGAAATACTTGATCTGGATATAGGAATGTAAAAATGATTTACATCCCCTGGGGTGGTACAATTCCACCCGGTTCAGACGCACTGTTGCAGAGAGGCCGCACAAAGAAAAGCCCCGGAGAACACTCCGGGGCCGCTTCGCTGAATTGCGCCGTTTCACATGGTTTGCTGCTTGCCCAGAACCAGAAAGGTCATCATCCCGAAGGGCGGAATGCTTTCTTGCTGCTCGATGCTCAGCCGGTCCTCCTGCAGCACCGTCTCCAGCGCGAAATCCGAATGCCAGCCGATCACATTGGCCAGCGGCGCCGAGAGTTTCTCCAGCGACGCCCGCACCCCTTTGCCGCTTTTGAAGTGGTTCGTGATCACCACCTCGCCGCCGGGTTTCAGAATGCGCGTTATCTCGCGCATCACCTGGTCCGGATCCGGCACCACCGAAAGCACATGCATCGCAGCCACGGTGTCAAAGGAATTGTCCGGAAAATCCAAGCTGCGCGCATCCATCTGGCGCAGCTCCTTGACCTGGTTCAGGCCCAGTTCCTGCACCTTTCTTTGCGCCTTCTTCAGCATGTCATGGCTGAAATCGATGCCAGTCACCTGCAGATGCGGTGCGTAATGCTTCAGCGACAGCCCGGTGCCGACGCCAACCTCCAGCACGCTGCCCTGACGGGTGTTGATGTAGCGGGCCGCGCGGCGGCGGCCCGAGCGCGTCACCGCGCCAAAGGTCTTGTCATAGACCGGCGCCCAGCGCGCGTAAGATTCTTCAACTGCCTTGATATCCAATTCGTCCCTCCCCGGACGTCATGGGCTAGTCCTTTGGCTTTGAAACCAGCCCCCAAATTACCATCACAAC
>NZ_LUKH01000063.1:0-10195 GCF_001593695.1 Leisingera sp. F5
CGATATTCGGATGATCATTGCCCAGCCGCACCGGACTGTCGCCGGTTGCCAGATAGTTCATTGCCTGGTTTGCCAGCAGGGCCGTCGCGCAATCCATCAGCGACATATCCAGATGCTGGCCGCGGCCTGTTGTATGGCGCTGCTCCACTGCCGCAAGAATTCCAATGGTGCCATAAAGCCCGGTAACAATATCGGTGATCGCCACTCCGACTTTCTGGGGCTGGCCGTCCTGCGCGCCGGTGATCGACATCAGCCCCGACATGCCCTGCAGCAGAAAGTCATACCCCGCCCGTTTGGCATAAGGCCCGTCCTGGCCAAATCCGGTAACCGAGCAGTAGATCAGGCGCGGGTTGATCTGCGCCAGGCTGTCGTAATCCAATCCGTATTTCTGCAGACCGCCAACCTTGAAGTTCTCGATCAGGATGTCAGCGTCGCGGATCAGATCAAGGACAGTCTGCTTGCCGCCCTCAGTCCGGAAATCAGCAACTACACAGTCCTTGCCCCGGTTGGCGGCATAGTAATAGGCGGCGGTTTTGTCGCCATCCCGCTCAATGAACGGCGGTCCCCATTTGCGGGTATCGTCGCCGTCCGGGCTTTCCACCTTCACCACTTCGGCACCCAGGTCCGCCAGCGACTGGCCGATCCAGGGCCCGGCCAGGATGCGGGCAAGCTCAACCACTTTAAGGCCGACGAGCGGGGTCATGGGCATTCCTCCCTGTTGGTGCCTGTGTCCTCCGGATCATGCTTAGCGGCTGCAGCACGTTCCCGCAAGATTTGATCAAATACCTCAAAGCCCGCCGTCAGCGGCACCGGAATTTCACCAAAACTCCAGCGCGGAAAACCCGGGTTTCCGGTTTGTTTCCCATGCCGGGAGACGGCCCGCCTCAAATCACTGATCCCAGCCGTCCTGATAGTAGCCCGCCAGTGCATGGGATCTCAGCGTATTGGCAACGCTCAGCATTGCGTCATCAGCTAGCGCTTTGACCGCGGTGGTCTTTTCACCTTTCCTGGGAGACCAGGTGAGCTCCCGTTCGGCGAAGGCAACCGGACTGGTGAAGGTGTCGCAATAGTGGAAGGAGCGGGATTCCGCATGCACTTTTGACCGGTGTTCCAAGCGCTCCAACCAACGCACCGACATCGGGCGGCGGTAACCGCGGGTGAAAACCAGATGACCGCCGTCAGCCCAGCATTGGGTGCCGCTATCATCCAGCGCCGAGCACTCGTCCAGTACCCGCGCCCGTAGGAAAACCGCGCTTGGCCCAGGATCGGCACTTATGGCTTCACAATTCCTTCAAGCCGACGGTCAATTCAGGCGGGAAGCCCAGGACCGGGCAGCAAGGCTGACCTATTTGCAAGCGAGTCGGCAGCCTCATTTTTTCGGATGGCCCTCACCGGCCTCACATGTTAGCGATAACTCAACTTTAACCAGCCGTATGGCAACAGAGGCAATTGAATTGCCCCGCCCCAAGCGGCACAATGGCCCGGCCTCTGTAGAACAGCGATGTAAAATCAATGGTTTCCCGCGTCATCCCCGTTGAACCCTTTGACCTCGTGCTGTTTGGCGCGACCGGCGACCTGGCCCGCCGCAAGATCCTGCCGGCGCTGTTCCACCGCTTCCAGATCGGCCAGTTCAGCGATGAGTGCCGCATCATCGGCAGCTCGCGCAGCGCACTGACGGCAGAGGAATTCCGCGCCCAGACCGCCGATGCGATCCGCGATTTCGGCCAGGATGTGGAAACCACGCCTGCGGAAATCGCCGGTTTCACCGCGCTTCTGGACTATGTCGCGGTGGATGCCCGCGGCGATACCGGTTGGGACATGATTCACGGGAAACTGCGCGACGATGCGGTGCGCGCCTTCTACCTGTCGGTCGGTCCCTCGCTGTTCACCGATATCGCCCGCCGCCTCAGCGAGACCGGCATCGCCACGCCGGACAGCCGTATCGTGCTGGAAAAACCCTTTGGCCATGACCTTGCTTCGGCCCAATCTCTGAACACTGCGCTGCGGGCGCATTTCGAGGAACGGCAGATCTACCGGATCGACCATTACCTGGGCAAGGAAACAGTGCAAAACCTGATGGCCCTGCGCTTTGCCAATTCGCTGTTTGAACCCTTGTGGAATTCCTCCCACATCGACCATGTGCAGATCACCGTCGCCGAAAGCATCGGCGTCAAGGGGCGCGGCGAATACTACGACAAATCCGGCGCCATGCGGGACATGGTGCAGAACCACCTGATGCAGCTTCTGTGCCTCACCGCAATGGAGCCGCCCGCGCAATTCACCCCCAACGCGGTGCGCGACGAGAAGGTCAAGGTGATCGAGGCCCTGCGCCCGGTGCCCCAATCCAATATCGCCCGCGGCCAGTACAGGGGCCGGAACGGCGGCAAATCCAGCGACAGCTACCGTGACCATGCCCGCAATCCCGCCAGCCGCACCGAAAGCTATATCGCGCTGAAGGTGGAGGTGGCGAACTGGCGCTGGGCCGGGATCCCCTTCTATCTGCGCACCGGCAAATGCCTGCGCGAGCGGGTGAGCGAGATCGCGGTCTATTTCCGCGATCCCCCGCACAACATCTTCGAGGGCTCCGGCACCGTGCATGGAAATGTGCTGGTGATCCGCCTGCAACCGGATGAGGGCATCACGCTGAAAACCACCATCAAGGACCCCGGCCCCGGCGGCATGCGCCTGACCGGCGCCAACCTGGACATGACATTCGCTGATGAGCTGCCTGAGTCGGGCCGCCCGCAGGATGCCTATGAACGGCTGATCATGGATGTGATCCGTGGCAACCAGACCCTTTTCATGCGCGGCGATGAGGTCGAGGCGGCCTGGGCCTGGGCTGATCCGATCATCGCCGGCTGGGAAGACGCCGGCGAAGCGCCGCAGCCCTATGACAGCGGCAGCACGGGTCCCGATGACTCGCTGTTGCTGATCCACCGCGACAGCCGCCGCTGGCGCAGTATCGGAACCTGAAATGACTGCCCTCCCCTTTGCCCCCGCAGTTTGCTACAAAGGCACCCCATGACCCTGAACCCCACCCTGGCCGCCGTCACCGATCGCATCATCGCCCGCAGCGAGACCACCCGCTCGGCCTATTTGGAGCGGATGCGGGCAGCGCGCGGCAAGGGGCCTGCACGGGCGCATCTGTCCTGTTCCGGCCAGGCCCATGCCTATGCCGCCACCGGGGCGGACCAGCAGACACTGGCCCAAGGCGCCAAGGGCCACCTGGGAATTGTCACCGCCTATAATGACATGCTTTCGGCGCACCAGCCGTTTGAGACCTATCCGGCCCTGATCCGCGACGCGGTGCGCAAAGGCGGCGGCACCGCCCAAGTGGCGGGCGGGGTGCCTGCCATGTGCGACGGCGTCACCCAAAGCGAACCCGGCATGGAGCTCAGCCTGTTTTCCCGCGACACCATCGCCATGGCCGCGGGCATTGCGCTCAGCCATAATGTATTCGACGCGGCGGTGTTCCTTGGCGTCTGCGACAAGATCGTGCCCGGGCTGGTGATCGGCGCCCAGGCATTCGGCCACATCCCGGCGGTGTTCCTGCCCGCCGGACCAATGACCAGCGGTCTGGCCAATGACGAAAAGGCCCAGATCCGCCAGAAATTCGCCGCCGGGGAAATCGGGCGCGATGAGCTTCTGAAAGCGGAGATGGCTGCCTATCACGGGCCCGGCACCTGCACCTTCTATGGCACGGCCAACACCAACCAGATGCTGATGGAGTTCATGGGGCTGCACCTGCCCGGCTCCTCCTTTGTCACCCCCGGCACACCGCTGCGCGAAGCACTCACCGTCGAGGGCGCCAAACGGGCGCTGTCGCTCAGCGCGCTGGGGAACAATTACACCCCGGTCTGCGACGTGCTGGACGAAAAAGCCTATACCAACGGCATTGTCGGGCTGATGGCCACCGGCGGCTCTACCAACTTGCTGATCCACCTGATCGCCATGGCGCGGGCGGGCGGTATCCTGCTGGACTGGCAGGATTTTGCGGATCTTTCGGAAGCTGTGCCGCTCTTGGCGCGTGTCTATCCCAACGGGCTGGCCGACGTGAACCATTTCCACGCCGCCGGTGGCCTCGGCTACATGATCGGCGAGCTGCTGAAGGCCGGCTGCCTGCACCCCGACACCAAAACCGTGGCGGGCGAAGGGCTGGAGAACTACGTCATGGAACCGTTCCTGTCGGAAGATGGCCTCACCTTCCGCGCCGGTCCGGGGCAAAGCCTGAACGACGCGGTGCTGCGCCCCGCCGATGCGCCGTTCCAGGCGACCGGCGGGTTGAAGCGGCTGACCGGAAACCTGGGCACGTCGGTGATCAAGGTCTCGGCAGTGGCCAAGGAACACCAAGTCATTGAGGCACCCGCCCGCGTCTTTCATGACCAGGAAGAGGCCAAGGCCGCCTTCAAGGCAGGGGAACTCACCGGCGACGTGATCGTTGTGGTGCGCTTTCAGGGCCCCAAGGCCAACGGCATGCCGGAACTGCACAGTCTGACCCCGATGCTGGGTATCATGCAGGGCAAGGGCCAGAAGGTGGCGCTGGTCACCGACGGGCGGATGTCTGGAGCCTCCGGCAAGATCCCCGCCGCAATCCATGTGGTGCCCGAAGCGCTGGACGGCGGCCCGATTGCCAAACTCCAGGACGGCGACCTGCTGCGGCTGGACGCGGTGCGCGGCACGCTGGAAATCCTCACCGGCGACGTGCTGGAGCGCGACGCCGCCACTGCCGACCTCAGCGCCTATCAGCACGGCACCGGGCGTGAGCTGTTTTCCCTGTTCCGCCGCTCGGTCGCTTCGGCCGACGAAGGCGCCAGCGTTTTTGGAGTTTAGTATGACGCGGATAACCCCTCAGGACTCCAGCCTGCGCACATGCGGGATCTGCACCCTGGCGCCGGTGATGCCGGTGCTGGTGGTGGAGGATGCAGCCCATGCCCGGCCACTGGCCGAAGCACTGATCGCCGGCGGATTGCCGGCACTGGAAGTCACCCTGCGCACAAGTGCTGCGCTGGATGTGATCCGCGAAATGGCACAGGTGAAGGGCGGTGTGGTCGGAGCCGGCACGCTGATCACCCCCAAAGACGCCGAAGCCGCCAAGGAGGCCGGCGCGCAGTTCGGCGTCTCCCCCGGCGCGACGGATGACTTGCTGGACGCCTGCGAATCCATCGGCCTGCCGCTGTTACCCGGTGCTGCAACAGCAACCGAGGCGATGCGCCTGCTGGCGCGCGGTTATGGCATGCTGAAGTTTTTCCCGGCTGAAGCCTCAGGCGGTGCGCCCGCGCTGAAAGCGATCGGCGCGCCCTTGCCGCAAATCTCCTTCTGCCCCACTGGCGGCATCAGCCCCGCCAATGCGGAAACCTATCTAAGCCTGCCCAACGTGGTCTGCGCCGGCGGCAGCTGGGTGGCGCCACCCGATCTGGTCGAGGCTGGCAATTGGGCCGCAATCGAAGCGATTGCGCGGGACGCAAGCCGGCTCGGCAAAAGATAAGCCACCGCAAAACCCACCGGTCGGCTCTGCTCCTGCCATGACCGGCGGCCTTTTCACGGCCCGTAGTTATTCCGCCGTGTCCCCGCGGGGACAGCAGCGCATAAGATCAGCCCAGGGCCTGCACGATATCCGTTGGCAGCCGGTCATGGTGCCTGCGCGCCACCAAATCCAAGGTCGTTTTGATAGGCAAACAGCGCCGGCAGCCCGCCGGTGTGCAGCAGCAGCACCTTCTGGCCTTTGCGGATGCTGCCCTCCTCCAAAAGGCCAAGCAGACCGGCAAAGGTCTTGGCAGAATAGACCGGGTCCAACAGGATCCCTTCTGCCCTGGCCATGCGCTGCAGTGCGGCGCGGGTGGCGGGGCCTGCGCGGCCATAGCCAGGAGCCAGCGCACCGTCCCAGGTGAAAATATCATCGCAGCCAAATGGACGCGGGATACCCATCAGGGCGGCCAGCGCATCCGCTACTTGCTCCAGCCGCGCCTTCTGCAACGCAGCATCACGGCGCACACAGATGCCAAAGACCGGCGCAGTGATGCCTGCGAGGCGCACCCCGGTCAAGAACCCGCCGTGGGTCGCTCCGCTCCCCGACGGCACCACGGCTGCATCAAAACCGCCAATCTGCGCTGCCAGCTCTGCCCCGCCCTGCACATACCCAAGCGCGCCAAGCGGCGGATGGCCAAGGCCAAGCGGAATAATGTAAGAGCTGCGGCCCTTGGCGCGCAGGTCTTCGGCGCAGGCTTCCAGGGCAGCATCCGCGCCGACCTCATCCTCGCCATCAGGATAGCGCATCACATCGGCACCAAGGATGTCCGACAGAAAGATATTGCCCGAACTGTAGTAGAGCGGATCCATGCCAGCCACCCGCTCCTCTCGCTGCAGCACCGCGTGCATCCCGTATTTCGCCGCCGCCGCGGCGGCGGTACGGGCGAAATTAGACTGCACCGCGCCGGTGATCAGGATGGTATCGGCCGCAGCCGCCCGCGCGGCACCGATGTAAAACTCCAACTGGCGCGTCTTGTTGCCGCCAAAGCTGAGACCGGTCAGATCGTCCCGCTTGATCCAGAGGTCAATATCCAGTTCCTCCGACAGTCGGCCGAGACGTTCCAACGGCGTGGGCTGTCCAAGCAAGCTGGCACAGGGAAAGGCAGAGAGGAGCGTATCGATCCGGGGCATGGCGGTCTCCTTTGGCGGGATCAGGCTGTCCGCAGACTGACACTGAAGCCGAAGCATTGCAGGTCAACAAAAATCTGCGCGAGGGCCGCCACGCGCCGAGCCGGTCCAGCATATTGCGGGTGATGTGCTCCACCTGCCTGTCCCGGCAGATAAGGCGCGCCTTGGCACAGATGTGCGGAGAGCGGGCCGGAACGGAGTTTTCGCACAGGGGATGCTTAAGACTGCCACAGGCCTTGCTTGCGCCGGGCGGCACCGGGAATGAAACGCTCTGCAGGTAAGCACTGCTGCAACTGTTGTTTTCCCGTCGCTTTGCCCCCATTTCCACTGCGAGACTCTGAAAACCAAAGGACCAGCCCCATGGCAGAGACCCCTAACCGGCCCGTCCTCAGGGTCGATATAATTTCAGATGTTGTTTGCCCCTGGTGCGCGGTCGGCTACAACCAGCTGGCTTTTGCCGCCCGCCGCGCCGGAGTTCAGCTCGGCATCCACTGGCAACCGTTTGAATTGAACCCGGGCATGGTGCCGGAAGGCGAGGACCTGCGAGAGCATCTGGCGGCGAAATACGGCAGCACGGCGGAACAATCGGCACAGGTGCGGGCACAGCTGACCGAACTCGGAGAGGCCTTGGGCTTCACCTTCCGCTTCTTTAAAGGGATGCGGATCTACAACACGTTCCAGGCGCATCAGCTGATCGAATGGGCAGAGGAACGCGGCAAGGGTCATGAGATGAAGCAGGCGCTGCTGGCGGCCTATTTCACTGATGGCAAAAATGTCTCGGACCCGGAGGTTCTGACACAGGCTGCCGAAAATCTCCGCCTTGACGGCTCAGAAGCCCGTGCCGCGCTGGACAGCGGCAAACACGCGGACAGCGTGCGCCAGCGCGCGGCGTTCTGGGTGAACCAGGGCATCCGCGGCGTGCCCGCGATGGCGTTTGATGGCCGCCATCTGGTGACCGGCGCGCAGGGCGTCGAAAATTACGCCAGCGTTTTGGAGCAGCTAGGCTACACCGGAAACACATTCACCTGACAACAGCACCCGGCCAACCGCCGGGCGGCTACCTCCTCTTACTGGGCTGTTCACCCCTGCGGCAAACACTGGGAGATCGCCGTTTCCAGCTTGTCCACCACCTCGGTGATTTGTTCATCGGTGATGATGAAGGGTGGGGCCAACAGGATGTGGTCGCCGTTCTGGCCGTCGCGGGTGCCGGACATCGGATAGCAGATCAGACCCGCCTGAAACGCAGCCTTCTTGATGTTCTTGGCCAAGCCCAGCGCCGGATCGAAGGGTTCCTTGGTGTCGCGGTCAGCCACCAGCTCGACCCCGCGGAACAGCCCGCGGCCGCGGATGTCTCCGACGTGTGCGTGCTGGCCGAACCGGTCCTCCAGCGCCGCCTGCAGCTTTTCACCCATTTCAGCACAGCGCTGCACCAACCCGCGTTCCAGCATCGCCTTGACCACGGCGAGGCCGGCAGCGGTGGCCACCGGGTGGCCGATATAGGTGTGGCCGTGCTGGAAAAACCCGGATCCATGCTCGATCGCCTCATAGATCTGGCGGGTACAAAGCATTGCACCAATCGGCTGATAACCGGCGCCAAGACCCTTGGCGATGCACAGAATATCCGGCACCACGCCATCCGCCTCGCAGGCAAACAGATGCCCGGTACGGCCCATGCCGCACATCACCTCGTCCAGAATCAGCAGCACGCCGTATTGGTCGCAAATCTCGCGGATGCGCTTGAAGTAGCCAGCAACCGCCGGCACCGCACCTGAGGTGGCACCGACCACAGGTTCGGCCATGAAGGCCATCACGGTTTCGGGGCCAAGGCGCAGGATTTCCGTTTCCAGCTCATTCGCCACCCGCTGACCATAGTCAAAGCTGCTCTCACCCTCGGCCCGGCCCACGTATTCGTAACAGGCCGAGATGTGTGAAATGTCGATCAGCAGCGGCGCAAATTGCGTGCGGCGCCATTCGTTGCCGCCTGCGGCCAGCGCGCCAAGGGTGTTGCCGTGGTAGCTTTGCTTGCGGGCGATAATGCGGCAGCGCTGCGGTTCGCCGCGTTCCAGGTGGTACTGGCGGGCCAGTTTGATCGCCGCCTCAGTCGCCTCGGAGCCGCCGGAAACAAAATACACCCGGTCAATATCACCCGGCGCGTGGGTCACCAGCAGATCCGCCAGTTCCTCGGCAGGGTCCGAGGTGAGGAAGCCGGTATGGGCAAAGGCCAGCTTGCCGACCTGATCCTGCACCGCTTTGATCACATCAGCGTCGGAATGGCCGAGGCAGGACACCGCGGCACCGCCGGAGCCGTCGAAATAGCGCTTGCCGTCTGCATCGATCAGATAGCAGCCCTCGCCGGACACGGCGGTGGGCAGCGCGGCTTTGGTGTGGCGGGGAAAGACGTGAGACATGATCAGCACTCCTTAAGGCGATGGCCCGCATCCCGCGCGGCCTGGACGAAGGCGGCAACCGAGGCTGCATTGTCTGCCAGCAGCCCGCCTTCCGGTGTTTCGATGTTATTCTCAAATCCGATTCGCGCATCCCCGCCTGCGGCGATGGCGGCCAGCAGGCAGGCGTGCTCGTGGCGGCCAAAGGCGCAGGCAGTCCAGTTGAGACGCAGATCCGCCGCTGCGTCACGAAAGGCCGCGAGCCCGTCAGGGTGCGCCAGCACCGGCGGGCTGTACATACCCAGAACAAAGATCGCATCGCGCATCGCACCGGGCACGGTGCCGTCCTGATACCATACGCGCAGCTGAGCGATGCAGTCCGGACCATACAGGATGTGCTGCACCTGCGTCCCCGCCTCTGCGCACAGCGCATAGGCCCGCGTGGCGATGCTGGTGTCCCGTGCCATTTCCCGGACGGAAACAGAAGCCGCGGCAGGGCGTAACGCCTCCAGGCAAGCGAACTGGGCAGAAGTGTCATAGACACCGGCGCTTTCGGTGGTGATCTGCACCGCCATCCCCGGCGCGCTTTCCCGCACCGCATCAAGGGCTTCGCGGTAACGGCCCGCATCCAGCGAATGACGCCCCGCATCGTCGCGCACATGCAGATGCAGGGCCTGGGCGCCGGCCGCATAACAGGCTGCAGCCGCCGCTGCCGTCTGCTGCGGTGTCACCGGCAATTCAGGATGATCGCCGCGCCCGCGGCGGGCCCCGTTCGGGGCCACCATCAATCTGTATTCCGCCACCGGTTACCTCCTTTGCGGCCCGCCCAGCCGCGACTCGCGCCCAGGATGCCTGCAGCTTGCCCCTTTGGGACATCCGCTCTCAAGCCGGTAACTTCAGAACATTTGTTCCAGGGCAATCCGCAGCCGGCGCCGCGCCGCTAATTCGCTGAACCGGACGTCTCTGGACCTAAGCAAGCAGATGCTCTGGCCCTAACGAATTCCCGGAATCTGACGTTTCTGGTACATAATACGCCTCTGAAGCCCTGTAAGGTTCCGGGCAGCCTGATTCACTTCTAACGCCGAAAGGACATGTCATGGACGGCACGTTCAACGAAAACGATCTCTCCCGTGTGGTCGAGGCCGACAAGGCCCACA
>NZ_LUKH01000064.1:0-7314 GCF_001593695.1 Leisingera sp. F5
GAGCGGCCCGGCATGATCTTTTCGACGTTGCGGGTGGTGACCCGGTCGATGACCTGAGCTGCGTGTTCACCCACGACGTGGACTTTCTTGAGGCCGGACACGTCCATCAGGCCCGCCTTGGTGCGGACCGCCTCGTAGTCGGCCTTGGCGCGTTCGGGTGTGTGGTCATAGAACCAGGCGGTTCCCATGCCGTTCCAATCTTCCAGCTCGCCGCCGATTTCTTTGTGCCGCTGTGCCAGTGCTGAGGTCCGCCAGATAATGGCCATCGTCTGTGTCTCCCTGATAGTGGTGGACCAAATTTCTCGATTTGGTTCCATTGGTCCGGTCCAGTTAGCCAAAAGAGGGGGCGCTGTGTCAACGATTATTCCTAACAGGAAAAAGATTTTGCTTAAAAGGCCGATTCCGGACGGGTTTGCGGCATCGGTTGGCCGGAAATGGTCTTTTCGGCAGGCTGCTTGTGGCTGAGACGGCCGCAGAATGCCCCGTTTCAGGGGAGAATCGCCCCTTCCGGTGCCGGAGATTCGCTTGATTCTGTCGCAAATCCACGATTGATCCGCGCCTTTGCCTAAAGCCCGGGGCCTGGGGAGAAGCTGTGAGGGGGGGGCGGGCAGAACGCCTTAAGCCCTTGGGAGGGTAGGCTTTAGGCGGCCTGCAGGAGCGGAGTAAAGGCGTTTGGATGGCAGTTTGTACTTTTCTGAGGGTGAACAAACTTTCACATGATTATTGACAGCTTGGCCTCCTGAGACACAATAATAAATGAAAATAATATTCCCAAGAGGCAAAAAGCCCGGGAGAACTGCCAACAGGAGGGCAAAACATTGGATGGAAATCTGAACGCGTTAACAACGGTGTTCACCGAGTTCTACTACTGGGTGACCGTTGTCTTCATGTTCCTCATTCACGTGGGGTTCTGCATGTATGAGGTCGGCGCCAGCCGCCACCGCAACCACATGCACACATTAATGAAGAACATCATGATCATTCCGCTGGTCACGGTGACATTCTTCTTCTTCGGCTGGTGGATCTACTGGGCCTTCCCCAGCTTCCCGTTCTTCGGGGGCTTGAATCACGAGGCCGCCGCGGCAAACCTGCCGTGGTCGCAGAACATGGGCACTAACCTGTCCGACCGGATCACCGGCGTGTTCTGGGCAGCATTCCTGCTGTTTTCCTGGACCGCAGCCTCGATCGTGTCCGGGGCTGTGATCGAACGGATCCGTTCGTCCGCCTTGTGGGTGCACGCGGTGATGATCGGCTCGGTGTTCTGGATCATCGACGCGGCCTGGGGTTGGCATGCCGAAGGCTGGATGGTGAAATACCTCGGCTATCACGACGCCTATGCGTCCGGCGTGATCCACGCGATTGCCGGCGGTTACGCGCTGGGCGTGATCATGGTGCTGGGTCCGCGGATCGGCAAGTTTGCCGCCGACGGCACGCCGCGGGACATTCCGCCGCATAACCCTTGGATGCTGACCATCGGGATCTTCCTTATCTATTCAGGGTTCTGGGGCTTCTACGCGGCCTGCAATATTCCGGTAATCTCGCCCGAGGGTATCGGCGGCCTGCTGACCGGTGAAACCTGGACGGCCACCAATATCTATCTGGCGCCGACCTCGCTGTCTGCGATCACCTTTAACTTCCTGATGTCGCTGTCCGGCGGTTTGATGGCAGCCTATGTGGTGTCCAAAGGCGATGCGTTCTGGACCTTCTCCGGCGGCCTTGCAGGCATTATCACCGCCTCTGCGGGCAATGACCTGTATCACCCGATCCAGGCGATGCTGGTTGGCGCCGTTGGTGTCGTGATCGTCTACAAGCTGCACTATTGGGTCGAGCGTACGTTCAAGATCGACGATGCGGTGGGCGCAGTTGCCGTGCACGGCTATTCGGGCATCGTGGGTCTGATCCTCGCCGGTTTCCTGCTCTGGGGTGCGCCGAGCTCGCCGTATGAGGGCTATGCCACCGTCACCCCGGTTGGCCAGACCATCGGCGCAGTGATCATGTTCTTCGTGCTTGGCTTCCTGCCTGCCTTTGTGATTTCCAAAATCCAGGCGGCGATGGGGGTTCTGCGCATCCCGGTTGAGGTCGAACTGCAAGGTCTCGATTACGCCGAACACCATGCCTACGAAGACGCGAAAGCCGCAATCATTGAAGCCGACAAGGCTGCGCTGAACGGCGGCAGTGTTCCAGCTGAATAAGGAGAACTAAAATGTCTACGATCGGTTACGACAGCTGGGCGGTGGACCTGGCAGAGGTTGGGGCAGTGTACCCCTTCCAAGGATCCGAAGGGCTGATGGTTGTCCTGGGCGTGGTCTTCTGGATTGGCTGGCACCGGATCCAATTTGTTCGCGAAGGCGCACATTTGGATAAGGCTAAGGGCATGGGAGATAGGGAGAAAATAAACTCCTTGCTTGAAAAATACTGACCAGAATGCATCGGGAGGCGCGCCAGTGCGGCGCGCCTCAACCTTCCTTGAT
This sequence comes from Leisingera sp. F5, assembly GCF_001593695.1. Classification (NCBI taxonomy): domain Bacteria; kingdom Pseudomonadati; phylum Pseudomonadota; class Alphaproteobacteria; order Rhodobacterales; family Roseobacteraceae; genus Leisingera; species Leisingera sp. F5. Next base: position 2,472 of record NZ_LUKH01000064.1, read on the forward strand.
AGGAAAAAAAGTTTCACAAGAGTTGAACGGCAGATCGCAAACTGCTAGCGTTGATTCGAGATGAAAAGCAGGAGGCTTACCCATGTGCGGGATTGTCGGTCTTTTTCTAAAAGACAAATCACTTGAGCCGAAATTAGGCGATATGCTCACCGATATGCTCATCACTATGACGGACCGCGGTCCGGACAGTGCGGGCATTGCAATCTACGGATCCGAGGCGGACGGGCGCACCAAGCTCACCGTTCAGTCCGATGCGCCGGAGGACGCCTTTGACGGGCTGGACGGTGCGCTTGCCGAAGCGCTGAGCACCGATGTGTCGATCCGGGTGATCGATACCCACGCGGTGCTGGATGTGCCCGCGGGCAAGGCAGAGGAGGCCCGCAATGCGCTGGCCGAGCTGCGTCCCGGAATGCGCGTTATGAGCGCAGGCGACACCATCGAGATCTACAAGGAAGTGGGTCTGCCCGAGAAAGTTGCCGAGCGTTTCGACGTCCGCGGCATGGGCGGCACCCATGGCATCGGCCACACCCGTATGGCCACCGAATCCGCCGTGACCACCGAGGGCGCGCATCCGTTCTCGACCGGGTCGGATCAGTGCCTGGTGCACAACGGCTCGCTGTCGAACCACAACTCGCTGCGCCGTAAACTGCGCCGCGACGGAGTACGGATCGAAAGCCAGAACGACACCGAAGTCGGTGCGGCCTACCTGACCTGGAAGATGCAGAACGGCGCCACCCTGGGTGAAGCGCTGGAAGGCACGCTGGAAGACCTTGATGGTTTCTTCAACTTCGTGGTGGGTACCAAGGACGGTTTTGGCGTGGTCCGCGACCCGATCGCCTGTAAGCCGGCCGTGATGGCGGAAACCGACCAGTATGTGGCGTTCGGCAGCGAATACCGCGCATTGGTGAACCTGCCGGGTATCGAAGACGCCAAGGTCTGGGAGCCCGAACCCGCAACCGTTTACTTCTGGAACCACTAAGATGCAGACATATGATCTTGAAGCAAATGGCCTGCGTGGTCTGAACTCGGCCCTGCAGGAACAGAATGGCGGCACCAACAAAACCGCCTGGGAAATTGTGAATGCCAAGGGCAGCCATGCGATTGCCGTCGGTTTGAATTCGCCGATTGAAGTGACCGTCAAAGGGTCCACCGGCTACTACTGCGCCGGCATGAACCAGCAGGCGACCGTCAAGGTCGAAGGCTCGGTCGGCCCCGGCGTGGCGGAGAACATGATGTCCGGCACTGTGATCGTCGAAGGCGACGCCAGCCAATATGCCGGCGCCACCGGCCATGGCGGGTTGCTGGTGATCAAGGGCAACGCCTCCTCGCGCTGCGGCATCTCGATGAAGGGCATCGACATTGTCGTGCATGGCAACATCGGCCACATGTGCGCCTTCATGGGGCAGTCCGGTAATCTGGTTGTGCTCGGTGACGCCGGTGATGCGCTGGGCGACAGCTGCTACGAGGCGCGGTTCTTTGTGCGCGGTTCGGTCAAGAGCCTGGGCGCCGACTGCATCGAAAAGGAGATGCGCCCGGAGCACATTGAGATCCTGAAGGATCTGCTGGCCCGCGCAGGCGCAGATGCCAAGCCGGAGGAGTTTAAGCGCTACGGCTCCGCCCGTCAGCTCTACAACTTCGATGTCGACAACGCGCAAGCGTACTAAGGACAGGGATCAAAAAAGATATGGATAGCAATAACATCCCCCGTACGGTTCCGATCCAGTCGGCGACCTTCTCCAACCCGATCAATGCGGAAATCCGCCGCGCGGCGGCCACCGGAATCTATGATATCCGCGGCGGCGGCGCCAAGCGCAAGGTGCCGCATTTCGATGATCTGCTGTTCCTTGGCGCCTCCATCTCGCGCTACCCGCTGGAGGGCTACCGCGAGAAATGCGAGACCAAGGTGACCCTGGGCACCCGCTTTGCCAAAAAACCGATTGAACTGGATATTCCGGTTACCATCGCAGGCATGAGCTTCGGCGCGCTGTCGGGGCCCGCCAAGGAGGCTCTGGGCCGTGGTGCGTCCGCTGCCGGGACCTCGACCACCACTGGTGACGGCGGCATGACCCCGGAAGAGCGTGGTCATTCCAGCAAGCTGGTCTATCAGTACCTGCCGTCGCGCTACGGTATGAACCCGGACGATCTGCGCAAAGCGGATGCCATCGAAGTCGTGGTAGGTCAGGGCGCCAAGCCCGGCGGCGGCGGTATGCTGCTGGGTCAGAAAATCTCGGACAGGGTTGCGGAAATGCGTACTTTGCCGAAAGGCATCGACCAGCGTTCTGCCTGCCGTCATCCCGACTGGACCGGCCCGGATGATCTGGAAATCAAGATTCTAGAGCTGCGCGAAATCACCGATTGGCAGGTGCCGATCTACATCAAGGTTGGCGGCACCCGGCCCTACTACGACACCGCGCTGGCGGTGAAGGCCGGGGCTGACGTTGTGGTTCTGGACGGTATGCAGGGCGGCACCGCCGCAACCCAGGACGTGTTCATCGAACATGTCGGCCTGCCGACGCTGGCCTGTATCCGCCCCGCCGTGCAGGCGCTGCAGGATCTGGGTGTGCACCGCGAAGTGCAGCTGGTGGTCTCCGGCGGTATCCGCACCGGCGCAGATGTGGCCAAGGCGATGGCGCTGGGCGCTGACGCGGTGGCCATCGGCACTGCAGCACTGATCGCACTGGGCGACAATGATCCGAAATGGGAAAGCGAGTACCAGAAGCTGGGCACCACCACCGGCGCCTATGACGACTGGCACGAGGGTCAGGATCCGGCTGGTATCACCACTCAGGATCCCGAGCTGATGAAGCGCGTCGATCCCGTTGAAGCCGGCCGCCGCCTGCGCAACTATCTCAAGGTGATGACGCTGGAAGCGCAGACCATTGCGCGCGCTTGCGGCCACAACCATTTGCACAACCTCGAACCCGAGGATCTGTGCGCTCTGACAATGGAGGCCGCCGCCATGGCGCGTGTGCCGCTGGCCGGTACCGACTGGTATCCTGGCAAAGCAGGGTTCTGATGATTGGCAGGTGCGGCCAGCCAATGGCCGCGCCTTTTTCAAAACACGTTCAACAGGGAAAGGGAGTGGGACCATGACGACAGATCTGGCTGCTTTCGCAAAAGAAAAAGGCGTTAAGTATTTCATGATCTCCTTCACCGACTTGTTCGGTGGCCAGCGCGCCAAACTGGTGCCGGCACGGGCGATCGCGGATATGCAGGAAGACGGGGCCGGCTTTGCCGGTTTTGCCACTTGGCTTGATCTCACACCGGCGCACCCCGATATGCTGGCAGTGCCGGATCCTGACGCGGTGATCCAGCTGCCTTGGAACAAGGAAATCGCCTGGGTTCCAGGCAATTGCGTGATGGAGGGCGAAGACGTCGCTCAGGCGCCGCGCAACGTGCTGCGCCGCCTGATCAAGGAGGCCGCGGACGAAGGTCTGCATGTGAAAACCGGCATTGAGGCCGAGTTCTTCCTGCTGACCCCCGATGGTGAGGAAATCTCGGACCCCTTCGATAATGCCGAAAAACCCTGCTATGACCAGCAGGCGATGATGCGCCGTTTGGATGTGATCCGCGAAATCAGCGATTACATGCTGGAACTGGGCTGGGGCGCGTATCAGAATGACCACGAGGACGCCAACGGCCAGTGGGAAATGAACTGGGATTTCGATGATGCCCTGGCGACCGCTGACAAACACAGCTTCTTCAAGTTCATGGCAAAATCGGTGGCGGAAAAGCACGGTTTCCGTGCGACGTTCATGCCGAAACCGGTAGAGGGCCTTACCGGCAACGGTTGCCATGCGCATATCTCGGTCTGGGACGCTCCGGGCGCGGATTCGCGTAACAACGTCTTTGCCGCAGACAAAGGCACAGGCGACATTGCGGAACTGGGTCTGTCCGAGCAGGGCGGCTGGTTCCTGGGTGGCATCATGAAACACGCCTCGGCACTGGCGGCGATCACCAACCCGACGGTGAATTCCTACAAGCGCATCAATGCGCCGCGCACCATGTCGGGTGCCACCTGGGCGCCGAATACAGTCACCTGGACTGGCAACAACCGCACCCACATGGTGCGAGTCCCCGGTCCCGGCCGGTTTGAACTGCGCCTGCCGGATGGTGCGGTGAACCCCTACCTGCTGCAGGCGGTGATCATTGCGGCCGGGCTTTCCGGTGTTCGGGCCAAGGCGGATCCCGGCCCGCGCCATGACATCGACATGTATGCCGAAGGCCACACCATCACCGACGCGCCGAAGCTGCCGCTCAACATGCTGGATGCACTGCGGTTCTACGACAAGGACGACGGCCTGAAGGCGATGATGGGCGAGGAATTCTCTGCGGCCTACCTGAAGATGAAGCAGCAGGAATGGAACTCCTTCGTCAACCACTTCTCCCGCTGGGAAAAGGACAACACGCTGGATATCTGACCCCGGGAGTGATTCCCCCGCCTGGCCTTCGGGCCGGACCTTGACGGCCCGGGCATTGCCCGGGCCCTTTTTATATGCGGCAGCACCTGCCGCATATGCGCCATCTTCACCCGGGGTGAAATTCCGCCTGTTTCCGATTGGCGTCTGAAACACTGAAAATGCCCTGTTTTTCAGGCAAATGCGGTCAAGAAGGTGTTGACGTACAGGAAAATAATTTGAGTAATAGGAATATATAGCGCCCCGCTAGGGCACCCGCCGCGGGATTTCTGCCAGAACAGACGGCAATAGGGAGATAGCCATGAGCTACAAGAGTGACATCGAGATTGCGCGTGAAGCGCAGAAGAAGCCGATCCAGGAGATTGGTGCGAAGATCGGGATTTCGGACAGCGATCTGCTGCCCTACGGCCACGACAAGGCAAAGG
>NZ_LUKH01000065.1:0-19223 GCF_001593695.1 Leisingera sp. F5
AACCAGTAGTAACAACATGAATGCGCTGGCCAACCGGAAAGGTATGCATACATACCTTACTTGAGGGGGGCGCTGAATAATACAATCAGTAATAACCGGGCCACCTTCGAAGCCCGTATCGTCGGCCCAGACGGCGGGGCTGGCGGCATAACTGTAGGGAGTCATCTGCCGGGGGTTGGCCAGCTCGCCTGCGAACGGATGGCTTAGCGCGAGGTTCAGCGCCGTGTCTCGCATCAACTGCCAGCCGGGGCTGGGCGGGGTCATGAACCGGGCCGACTTGGATGCATTGGCGAAGACATCCAGCGTCGCGCCGCGGCGTTCCGGCGTGTAGCTGTCCAAAAGCGCTGTCCCGGCTTTTCCTTGCAGCACCCAGGCCAGTTTCCATGCGATGTCATAGGCGTCGGCCAAGCCGTTGTTCAGGCCGCGCACGCCGAAGATCGGCACGATATGGGCGCTGTCGCCGACGAAGAACACGCGTCCGTCACGATAATCATCAAGCGCCAGCGTGTTGGCGGAATAGACGCTCCACCATTCCAGCTCCCAGTCGCCGTCATGGCCAATCTCCCGCAGCACTGCGCTGACCGAGGCGCGCACAGTCTCCTCGCGGATGGCTTTCTTCTCATCCTCGCCGTCGTGAAGCTGGTAGTCGATGCGCCAGATATCATCTGGCTGCTTGTGTACCAGGACTGTACCGCCGCGGCGGCAGTCAGGGTCAAACAGTGCCCGGCGGATGGTTGGGTAATCGTGCTTCATCTGCACATCGGCGATGACATAGCGGCCCTCGTAGTTCTCACCTTTCAGGCGAAGGCCGCGCAGTTTGCGGATGGCACTGCGGGCGCCGTCTGCGGCCAGCACCCAAGCCGCGTTGAGCGTATAGATGCCGTGCGGGTCTTCGACCGTTAGGGTGACGCCATCGCGGGTATCACTGGCTCCGGTGATCCGGCTTTGCCAGCGGGTTTCGATCAGCGGCTCGCGGGCGATGGCGTCCCAAAGATACTGCTCGATGTACTGCTGCTGGATGTTGTACATCGGCCGGTACTTCTCGGCCGGGCTGTCCGGCATTGCGAACTCGAGGATCTGGCGGCCGCGGTAGAAACTGCGCCCTGTGGTCCAGGGTAGCGCTTTTTCCAGGAAGGGCGTTACTGCGCCGATGCGCTCGAAGATGCGAAAACTGTGGCGGGCGACACAGATGGCGCGGCTGCCGTCGTTGAAGGTGGATTTGGCGTCGAACAGCACCGATGGCACGCCGTGGCGGGCCAGTGCGAGTGCTGCTGTCATGCCCACAGGACCGGCACCCACGATTGCGACCGGAACATCATCTGATAGCCTGCTACAGTATTCCGGCGGATCAAAATGCGGGTACGTGAAGTAGAGCGAGTCGGTGTCGCCGCGGCCTGCCGGTCTCATAAGTAAGTTCCTCCTTGCTTGGAAAAAACATAGCTGCCCGGCAGGTGTCCTGTCTGTCCTCCTTGAGGGGGGACATGATAGCTTGTGGCGATGGCATCCTGTATCCGGCATATCGATACTTGTCTTGCACTGCTGGGCAGCGGCGGCTTTGCGCCGGCGTTTTCAGAGTTCATGGAAACGTTGGGGGCCGATCAGGTCATGGTATTTGCGATCACTGAAGGGAATGCGCGCTGCCTGTTCTCGCGCCATTACCGAAGTGCAGCGCTAGCCGAGGAACTGTCAGCGCAATATCTGGATGGCTGGTATATGCAGGATCCGCTTTTACCTGAACTGATGCAGGCGCAGCCAGGCGCAGTCCGGCTGAGGCGGCTGGAGACGATTGCCGAAACGATGGGCAGCGACTACCGGCGGATATTCTTTGACACGCCGGGGCTGCGGGCCAAGACCACTGTGCTGGCCGCCGGAGTGCGGCTGAGACTTTTCGTAAGCCTGTACCAGACGGGCGGGGCACAGCCGGACTGCGACGCGGATTTAGCGCGAATTGCAGGCCGGTTGGCGCTGATGCATTTCGAAAGTACCGCCGGCAGCGCCACTCCACCGGCTCTGGACGCGTTGAGTGAGCGGGAGCGGGCGGTCTGCCTGGGTGTTCTGGCGGGGCAGAAGGCGGAGGTGATCGCAGCGGCTCTGGAGGTCGCGCCCAACACCGTGATCACCTACCGTAAGCGCGCCTATGCCAAGCTGGGGATCAATTCGCGTGCGGGGCTGTTCTCGCTGTGCAGAGACCTCGGTGCCTCGAGCTGACATTGCTGCAATGCTGGCGGCCGGCCTGCGGCAGTTTCCACAATAAAAGCCCCGTTCAGGCAATGGGAACCTGAACGGGTCTCGGAGTTTACCCTACCGTGCTTCCCAGCCAAAGGGTCAGGGCAGGGAAGGCGATCAGCAGAGCCAGCCTGGCTACATCGGCGATGATGAACGGCACCAGCCCCCTGAAGATCTTTACCACCGGGACTTCCGGCAGCACGGCCTTGAGAACAAAGACGTTCATACCGACGGGCGGCGTGACAAGGGCGATTTCGGTCACCACGATCACAATGATGCCGAACCAGACCAGATCAAAGCCTTGAGAAACCACCACCGGTGCGAACAGCGGCACGAAGATCAGAATGATGGCCATAGAATCCATCACGCAGCCCAGCACAAGGAACACCGCCATGATAGCGAAAATCAGCGCGATGCCTTCGAGCCCGGTCGACTCGACCAGCCCCAAAACACCCGCGGCAAGCCCAGACAGAGTGAGCAGCTTGGACAGCATCAGTGCGCCGAAAAGCACAGTGTAAAGCGATACCGAGGTATAGGCGGTATCAATGATAATGGTGCGCAACACGCTCCAGCCGAGCCGCCCGTGAAAAGCCGCTATCAGGATGGCAAGACCAGCTCCCATGCCAGCGGCCTCAGTGGGGGTGAACAGCTTGGCATACAGCCCGCCGATGATCAGCCCAAACAGCAGCAGGAAAGGCCAGACGCCGGACAGCGCCCGGAGCTTTTCCGGCCAGGGGGTGCTTTCCCCGCGCGGCGCATGGCTTGGGTCAAGAGCCGCAACGATGCGGATCGCCACCATGTAGGCGGCCAGACCGATCAGCCCCGGCACCACTCCGGCGATAAACAAGTCGCCGATGTTGGTCTGGGTCAGAATTCCGTAGACCACCATGATGATCGAGGGCGGGATCAGGATGCCGAGTGTGCCGCCGGCGGCAATGGTGCCGGCGGCCAGCTCGTCGGAGTAGCCGTATTTTTTCATGCTCGGATAGGACACCTTGGCCATGGTGGCTGCGGTGGCATAGCTGGAACCGCAGACAGCAGAGAAGCCGGAGCAGGCGGCCATGGCGGAAAGCGCCAGCCCGCCGCGCACGTTGCCCACAAAGGCATAGGCGGCGCGGAACAGATCGTGGGCGATGCCGGTCTTGGAAATGACGTTGCCCATCAGGATGAACATAGGCACTACGGCAAGGTCATAAGATAGCACCGCGTCTGAGATCGTCAGCGGCACCAGCTGCAGCGCAATGTTCCAGTTGATCGCCAACCCGATACCTATGACCGAAACAGCGAGCAGCGAAAAGGCCAGCGGGATCCTGAGGAAGGCAAGCAGGATGGCCGCAGCCATGGATAGAGAACCGGCAATCATAACACTTCCTCCTTATGGGTGTTTTCGGCGTCGGCCAGCGGGCTGCCGAGGACCACGGCAAAGGCGGCCAGTGCAGACAGCGCGCAGCTCAGTGCCATGAAGAAATAGAGCGGTGCGCGCGGCACCCTGAGCGCTTGACTGACTTCAGAAATGCTCGAGGCATTGAGGCCGTGCTTTACGAACAACCAGGCCATCAGACCGAGCACAGCTGCCACCAGAAGCCCGGTCAGCACACGCCACCATGCCAACCCAGGGCGGTCCAACAGTTTGTCGAGAAGATCGATTGTCAGATGCGCCCCCGCGGCGGTCACCAAAGGCAGGCCGGCAAAGACTACCAGCGCCATCAGGTGTTCGGTGATGTCATTTGCACCGTAAACCGGTTCGCCGAACAGGCGCCGTCCGATCACATCGGTGAAGGTGAGGGCCACCATGGCCAGCAGAAACAGTGCCATTGCCGTTTCTACTGTCCGGCGGATTTTCAAAGCTAAAGCACGCATCCTGCGGCCTCCTCTTGCAGAAAGGGGGGACGGCCGCACCGTCCCCGAGTGGTTTGCCCGGAGAGGGTTATTCTGCAGCCAATTCGGCGTAGGTCTCTCTGTAGAAGCCCAGCATCGCAGCCGGGTCTTCCACGCCGGCAGCCTTTGCCTTTTCGGTCCACTCCGACACCATCTCGTCGTAGATACTGTTCACAGCGGTAATCAGCTCAGGTGCGGCTTCGGCAATTTCGTGACCTTCAGCGGCCAGCTTCTCTGATGCGGCTGGGTTCTGGTGATCGAAGTTCTTGCCCCATGCAGCCGACAGGGCCTCACCAGTGACGGCTTCGATCGCCGTTTTGTCGGCATCGCTGAGCCGGTCCCATTTGGCGCCATTCATGATTACGAAGAAGGTTGCGTCATAGAATCCGTTCGGAAAAATTGTATGATGCTTGAGGCTGTCCTCGAGCCTGAAGTTGACCACAGATTCCATGGTGTGCAGCGAGCCATCGATGACGCCGCTTTCCAGCATTTCGTAGGCTTTGGTGGCGGGCGCCGCGACCGGAACGGCCCCAAGTTTGGTCAGCAGCTGCTCCTGGATCGGGCCACCCATGCGGAACTTCTGGCCGCTCACATCCTCGGGTGTGGTCACAGCGGCGCTGCCGTGGTGCAGCTGCCCGCCTCCAAACATGCCTACGGCCAGCATCTTGACCCCATCAAAAGCAGGATTGCCGGCCAGAAACTTCTCGTAGGTTTGCCACAGCGCCCGGCTTTGTGCCTCGGCGTTGGTGCCGGCGTTGGGGAATTCCGCGAACCACAGCGGTACGAAACGCTCCGGCTCGTAAGTGAAATTACCCCAAGTGATGTCAGCGACGCCATTGCGGGCCAACTCCCAGTGCTGCGGCGGGCTGGCCAGCGGCGCGGGCAGGATGGTTACGGTGACACGGCCTTCGGTGACCTCGGCGACCTTTTCGGTGAAGGGCACGAGAAAGTCGGTATGCACGAAATGGGTTGGCGGCACCCAGGACGACATCGTCAGCGTTTCCGCGCTGGCGGCTTGAACCGTTGCGGTCAGGATTGCGGCAGCAGCGGCCGCGCCTTTGAGCAGTTTGATGGCAGGGTTGATCATTTGTTTCCTCCCTTGGATGAATGATCGTGGTTATTCAGGCTTGCGGATGCGGATCGGGCACCCCGCGGGTCCGGCTTTTGGCCAGGTCGGCAAAAATCGCAGCGCCGAGCGGAATGACCGCCGGGTCAAATACGAATTCGGGGTGGTGCGGCGCACGTCCATCCTGTCCAATGAAGAAGTAGCTGCCCGGCACCCGGTTCAGAAATTCCGAGAAATCCTCGGAGGCCATCAGGTTGCGGGCATCCGTAATGACCTTGTCTGCACCGGCGACCCGTCTGGCCGAGACCGTCACCGCGGCGACGGCTTCACTATTGTTGAAAGTAACAGGAGCAACTTTGGTGACCTGAAGCTCTACCGCGACGCCGTAGAGGTGCTCGGCCGCAGTGGCGGCTTCCTGAAGCAGGGTGGCCAGCCTGTCGTGTACCTCGGGCGCGTTGGTGCGCATTGTGCCTTCGATGGAGACCTCTGCAGGCAACACATTACGAGCCGTGCCCCCCGTGAGAACGCCAAAAGAGATCACACCAGCTTCCCGCGCATCGATGATCCGGGTTGACGTTTGCTGTACCATACCGATAAATGCCGCGGCCGCCGCGATGGCGTCCTCTCCGGTATGGGGCATCGAGCCGTGGGCACCATTGGCGCGAATGGTGACGTCGATATTGTCAGCTGAGGCCATTGCTGCAGCTGATGGTATGCCGACTTTGCCCGCCGGCAGGCCGGGCAGGTTGTGCAGGGCGTAGATCTCGTCGCAGGGAAAGCGCTCGAACAGGCCGTCGGCCAGCATTGCGCGGGCACCGGTCAGCAATTCCTCGGCAGGCTGGAAGATGAAATGCACGGTGCCTTCGAAATCTGGGCTGTGCGCCAGATAGGCCGCCGCAGTGAGCGCGGTGACGGTGTGGCCGTCATGGCCGCAGCCGTGGAACCTCCCCTCCACTTTTGAACGGTAAGGCACGTCCGCCTCTTCTGCCATCGGCAGCGCATCCAGTTCGGCGCGAAAGCCGATGCGGCGGCCCGGTGCAGCATCACTGGCGCCTGCACCGTGCAGGGTTCCGACGACGCCAGTGCCGCCTAGGCCAGTGGCGACTTCATAGCCGATTTCCGCTAGACGGCTGGCTACGAAGGCAGCGGTCCTGGTTTCTTCGAAGCCAGTTTCGGGATGACTGTGAAGATCGTGCAGCCAGCTCTCAGAAATGGGCTTCTGGATGCTATACCACTCTGCAAACATGCGACGGGTCTCCATTATATCTCAAGGCAAGATGGTTGCGCTGTGAGATTGAATTTGCAAACTGGTTGTAGCTTAAGATTATTGCTTGGTGAAATCAGGGTATCGCTTGATACCTTTCCTGCACCGCGGCTCAGTAAATAACGGATCCAGATGAAGATGAAAAAAGCCTTCAGGAACGAAAGATTGACCTACCGGCTCGAGCTCGTGGCGCAGGAAGCGATCGCTGCCAATGACGAGATATTCTGGCGCGAAACGGGCTTCCGGATCCGGGAATTGCGGGTTTTAAGGCTAATTGACGATACACCTGGCACCACATTTGCGGAAATCGCCAAGGCGACGGGATTGGAACGCAGCCTGACGTCGAGGATCATTCGAACCCTGTTGGGCGACGGCCTGATTGTGAGGGAGAACTCTCTCGAAGACGCCCGGGTGTTTCTGCTGACTACAACGCCCAAAGGGCAAAATATCCGTCGCATCGCCCGCCAGTTATCTGACCGTCTTGAGGTAATTCTGACTGAACCTCTGTCGGAACAGGAGCTTGCAACGCTTGACGGAATTCTCGACCGGCTCGGCAGCTGGATCACCTCGGAAGAATACCGGACCGCTTTGGCTATTGATTAGGCAGCCTGTTCTGGCGTTTTTTCCCATAGAACCCTTCAGTAAACGTTGCTGCTCGATCCAACCGGCCTTGCGGCAGCGTAGCGCCTGCGGTTACCTCCGCGGCGAGTCCATCTCGCGGCGGGCGCCGGCAGACAGCCCTGTTGAGGGGGCAGACAACGAACGGCACCCTCTCTGGGCGTCCAAGAAAGACGGCCAACTTCCAGCTATTTTCTGCAAGAGTAAACAGGCCTCTGATCAGAGCAAGATGAAGACCTTCACAGCGAACGCGTTAGACTGTTCATTCGCCTGGTAGAACGTGACAATGCTCCGGTTGCCAGTGAACCAAAAGCTTCTGTCCAGCTCTGATGTCTACCGTCTTAAGTTCGTCATGCCTTTTTTGCACTTTAAGTTCCTGGCCTTGATCCGTTTCTAGGAAGACAGTGGCAGAGGCTCCCGCAAACTCACCGCCAACGACCGTGGCTTCAATGCAGTTCCCTGCCCATGGCGTCCCAGTGGCGGCCAAGGACATGTTCTCAGAACTCACTGCGAAAGCCACCTGAGATCCTTCGGCCTTTTGCACTTCTGAAGGCGCTTTCAATGTGAATAACGAGTGCTCTGTTTCAACTTGCCACACGTCGTTTCCGCTGGATTTAAGGCTGCCGGCAAACACATTGGATGAGCCTAGGAATTCCGCAACAAAGCGGTTGTGTGGTTCGCGGTATATTTCCTCGGGCGTGCCGATCTGTTCAATCTTACCGCGGCTCATGATCACCACCCGGTCGGCCATGGAGAAGGCCTCGGACATCGAATGGGTCACGTAGACGAAAGTGATGCCCAGATCCTTTTGCAGGCTCGAAAGAACTGATTGCATGCGGACTTTCAAGTGGGCGTCAAGAGCGGAAAGCGGCTCGTCCAGTAGCAGGATCTTAGGTTCGGTTACCAGCGATCGGGCGAGAGCGACTCGCTGGCGCTGGCCGCCGGACAGCTGCGAGATATTGCGGTCAGAAAACTCCAGGATACCAAGCCGGTCCAGCCACTTGCGGGCCCGCTCACGCCGTTCACCCTTGGGCACTTTGCGCATCTTAAGGCTGAATTCGACATTCTCCTGCACTGTAAGGAAAGGGAACAGGGCTAGGCTCTGCCAGACCATCGGCGTGTCCCGGTCCCAGGTCGGCTTGCCGTTGATCTTCTCCCCGTCCAGCAAAATGCTGCCTTCGGTCGGATCCTCCAGTCCGGCCAGCATCCGCAAGGTGGTTGTCTTGCCGCAGCCCGAAGAGCCCATGATCGCCAGAAATTCGCCGCGGGCGATCTGGAAGTCGGCCTTTTCAACAGCGGTGAAGCTGCCGAACTTTTTAACAACGTTGTCAAAATGCACGATTGGAGTATCCAGCATGGCTCTGTCCTGTGTGTTAAGTGGTCTTGGCGTTTGGATTGCGCATCAGAAGCTGGGCAATCACGATGAAGGAGATTGAGCTGACAAAGGCGAGCGAGCCGATGGCATTGATCCGGGGGCTGACCTGACCCTGGAGGAAGCCCAGAACCTTGACTGGTAGGGTCTCGTTTAGGCCCGATACGAACCAGGCCACCGCGAACTCGTCAAAGGACACGGCCATGGTGATGAACAAGGCGGCATAGATTGCGGGTTTGGTGAAGGGGATGATCACATGGCGCATGGTCACCCATTCATTGCCGCCCAGGTTCCAGGCTGCGGCTTCTAGATCCGGGTCCATCTGCGACAGGCGCAATCGGATGATGGCCATGGCAAAGGGGCTGCACATCACGCCGTGGGCAATAATGACTGAGACCACGTTGCCGGAAAGGCTGATACGGGACAGGAAGGCCAGCATCGCCAGGCCCATAATTACCACCGGGATGGTGGGCGGCAGCAGGGCCAGGGCCAGATAGGCGGTTTTGCCGAAGAACTTGTAGCGGAAGTCGGTGTAGGCGCCGCCAAATCCCAGCAGCGTGGCAATCGCTGCAACGCAGGCGCCAACCAGCAGAGTGTTGAAGAAGCCGGCCCAGACCAGCGGATCTTCCCAGATTAGCCGGTACCATTCAGTTGAGAACGAGCCTAGCGGCAGCGAAGGGAAGCGGTCCGAGTTTAGTGAGAAAACAAAGCTGCCGGCAATCGGAGCAAAGATGAAGATCAGGCACAGCGTGATATGCAGCTTCAGAAGGCCGTCGATAAGGGGGTTGCGGTTACCGGTCATTTGCCAGCCTCCCTGTAAGCGAATTTGATGGCGGCAAAGGCTACTGTCAGGAGTGTGGCGATCATCGTCAGAGCCACTACCGCGGCGCGCGGCCATTGCTGCCCGGATTTGGTGATGTCGGTGATCATGATGGAAAGGGTCGGCGGGTTGCCTCCGCCCAGGTAAAGGGGGCTCACAAAGTCGCCAAAGCTGAGGATGAAGGCGAAGAGGCCCGCGATCACCAGACCGGCTTTGGCGGAGGGGATGATCACTTCCAGAACCGTCCGCAGGCGGCCGCAGCGCATGTTGTGGGCGGCCTCGACCAGATCGCGGTTCACGAAATTCAGGCTGAAGACCTGCAATAGGATTACCAGCGGCAGGCACAGGGTGGCATAACCGGTGAGGGTGCCAAAGCTGTTGTTGAGCATCGGATGCGGGCCGAGGCCAAAGTAACCCAGGAAGGCATTTAGGATGCCCGCGTCGGACAGGAAAACCTGCAGCGAATAGACCCGGACCAGATAACTGGTGAAGAAAGGGATGATCAGGAAGAAGATCATCCAGCGTTTCGCATTTTCTCCCAGTTTGAACGAGATCGCATAAGACGCCGGGAAAGCCGTCAAGCTGATCAGCACCGCACTGGCAGAAGCCAGCAGCAGGGTCCTAAAGTAGGCATCCCAGAACACGCTGCGGGAATAGATCTTGACCCAGTTCACAGTGTCAAAATCGGGCTGCATTTGAAAATTCCGCACTGTCCAGAAACTGAGCGCCACCAGAAACGCTAGGGGGAATAAAAAGAAGGCCAGCTGCCAGATAAGTAGAGGCAGCGAGAACGTCAGTGAAAACAGATTCGGCCGTGTATTCATTGGTCTTTCAGCGCCGGGAGGCAGCTGACCTTCAGTTGGGCACCGGTAGCCGGGGGAGGAGACAGCTCCGGTGCTGGTGGGGTTAGGCGCCTTTGTAATCGGACCAGAAGTCGTTCCAGTCCTCCAGGCTTTGCTGCACGGGCAGCTGGCGGTACTTGATGCGGTCTTCGCGGATTAGGTCCATGGCGTTGTGCTGGCCCAGCACCATGTTCTGCCTCTTGGCTTCGGCCGGGTTCGCCTCATTCAGCACGACCCAGCCCTTCTTGTTGGGGATCAGCGCCGGGTAGGCCGCCATATCTGCCGATTTCGCCTGGCCTTCCGGCGAGGTGATGTACTGAATCCACTTGCGCGCCATCTCCTGGTTGCGGGATCCCTTGCCGATCGAGAAGCTCTCGGTCCACTGCAGGCCGCCTTCCTCCGGAATGGCGGTGCGCACATTGGCGCCGTTTTTTTCGAGCACGCCGGTGATCCAGTCGCCAATGCCCGCAAAGGCAGTCATCTGACCGTTCTTTAGCGACGAGAAAGTACCGCCATAGTCAAAGAATCCGCCCACCTGGCCGCGCAGCGCCATGGTGCTGTCCTGCACCTGCTGCCAAGCCTCGTCACTCAAGTCGAAGGGATCGGAATTGCCGTTCAGCAAGCTGATCTGCCCCAAGTTTGGAAGGTGCCAGTCGAAGTGGCCTAGCTTGCCGGTCAGACGGCTGTCGCTGAAGATGTTGTAACTGGCTGCATCGCTCTCGCTCAGCACATCGGCGTTATAGGAAATGCCCAGGAAGCCGAACCGGGTGATCACTGAATAGAGCTTGCCGTCTTTCCAGTGGCCTGGGAATTGCTGGAACTCCGGGAAGAAGTCGTCAAAGGCATAGTCATTTGAGTCCAGTTCCTCAATGTAGCCGGCCGCGTTCAACTGCTGCACATATTCGGCATCGGACAGGATGACGTCATAGGTGCCCGGCGGCGACTGGGCGATCAGGCCCAGCATGTTGTCGCCTCCGGTGTAGTATTTCGGGGTGAACTTCACATTGTGCTGCTCTTCAAATTCGCCAACGATATCAGGCTCCGCGTGGCCGTACCAAGCCAGCATCGACAAGTTCACGGTTTCCGCCGCAGCCCGGATGGACAGGAACGGGGTTGCGAGCGCCGCGCCTGCGGCCGACTTCAGCAGCGCCCGCCGGGTGGGATGGGTGAGTTTGGCAGTCATGTCAGTCTCCTTGCTGGTTCTATTGCGCAGCCGTTGCCGCCGCGCTTGCCGGAGAGCGTTCTCCGAATTCTTTCCGCAGCGCCTTGACGATCCCTGCGGTGCAGACGTTGAGGAGCAGCTCGCCCTTTTCGGCCGAGGCATCCTTGGGAGAGGACAGGGTGCCGGTGGCGGGCGTCCAGTCCTCGTGCGGGGGGTAGACGTCATAAGGCGGGAATTCGGCCGGCGCGTGGTCGATGGCGTCCTGCAGCCACACCAGATCCGGGTAGAGCTTGAGCATCAGCGAGGTTTCCAGCACGCCGCCGTGTTCGATGTCCCAGCCCAGGAAGCCGTCCGGGTAGAGCTTGGCGATCGAGTCGTCGCCGACAAAATCCCAGTAGGACAGCACCACAATTTTCATATCGGTGATGCCGTCCCAGCGCAGTTCCCGCAGGGCCAGGTCGATTCCTTCCACGATGAACCAGGAATTCTCAAAATGACCGTTCACCAGGCAGATCTGGCGGTTGCCGTGGCGGGCGAATTCCTTGATCACGTCCTTCAGTGCGTTGACCAGGCTGCTGCCATCCAGGCTGGTGGTGCCCGGGAAGAAGTTCCCGCCACCGGATTTCTGGTGCGATTTGTAGCCATAGGTGAAGGGCGGGGCGACAAGGCTGCCGGTCTCTGATGCCGCCCTGCGTGCAAATTCGGTCGGCAGCAGCACATCCACATGCATGGGCATGTGATGCCCGTGCTGTTCCATTGATCCGATCGGGATCAGAATGGGGGTGCTGCCGCCTGCCACGCGGGACTTGTATTCGGGCCAGGGCAGCTCGGCGGCAAAAACAGAGGCGTTCTTCATGGGTAGGCTCAATCCGGAAAAGTTAAGTCTCGCTTTACTTTGACTCCCGAGAAGGCATGTGGGAAATTGATAGTGTCAATACACGAATAAGAAATGCAAATGGCTAGAAGCTTCACCAATCTTCAAACCGACTTGCTGCGCACCTTTGTGACGGCAGTAGATCTTGGGAATTATACTGAGACCGGAAAGGCTCTTGGCCGAACCCAGCCGGCGATTTCCTTGCAGATACGCCGCCTGGAAGAGCTTAGCGGCCACAAACTGATCGTGCATCAGGGCAAAGAGCTGACGCTCACGGAAGATGGCCATGCGCTGATCGGATATGCCCGCGAAATACTTCGGCTAAACGACAGTGCTATGGCTCACATGTCGCGTTCCAGCATTCAGGGCGTGCTGCGGGTTGGCCTGCCGATTGACTATGCGATCGGTTTTTTTCAGACCATCATTTCGGACTTTGTCGTTGCAAACCCGGCTGTCACCTTGGACATCCGCTGCAATTGGAGCCGCGATCTGCTGAGCAAGCTGCATGCGGATGAGCTGGATATGACAATTGCCATTACCGACACAATGCCGGCGCCCTATGTCTCGCACTACTGGTCAGAGCGTCCCAAATGGGTTTGCGCCAAGGATTTCCATTTCAATCCGGATGAGCCGCTGCCGCTGGTTCTGCACCCGGAGGGCTGCGTTTACCGGGACCGGGTGATCGAAGCGCTGAACGGCGAAGGGCGCAAATGGCGGATCGCTTTTGAAAGCCCCGGCATTTCGGCGCTGCAGAACGCGGTGGCCAGCGGCTGGGGCATTTCTGCCCTTACAACTAAGACCCTGCTCCCGGGCATGCGTATCCTGACACCGGACATCGGCTTCCCGCAGCTGGCGCGAATTCATGTCGGATTGTTCTACAAGCATGTGCGCCAGAGTGAAGCGGCACTCAAACTGATCGAACAGATTGCCGGAGGCGTTGGGGGCTTCCGTAAAACATTGAAGCCGACTTCCGGGTAGGTGAATTTAGGATCTTTATGGTGGGATCATATCTATTAATTTTTTGAAATCTTTCTTCGGTGCTACCGACTGGGGCAGGCCCCGAAGAAAGGATCAAACATGTCTGAAGATATGCTCCACGTCATGGAATGGCATAATGGCGAGAAGGACTTTTCACCGTTTTCTGACCAGGAAATGAAACGCCGCCAGGACGAACTGCGCGGCTGGATGGCAAAGCAGAACGTCGATGCGGCGCTGTTTACCTCCTACCACTGCATCAACTATTATTCCGGCTGGCTGTACTGCTACTTCGGGCGCAAGTACGGCATGGTGATCGACCAGAAGAATGCGACCACGATTTCCGCAGGCATTGATGGCGGCCAGCCCTGGCGCCGCAGCTTCGGAAACAACATCACCTATACAGACTGGCGCCGCGACAATTTCTACCGGGCGGTACAGGACCTGACCAAGGGTGCTAAGCGAGTCGGTATCGAGTTCGAGCACGTGTCGCTGGACTATCGCCAAGCGCTGCAGGATGCGCTGCCGGATGTGGAATTCGTCGATGTGTCCGGCCCCTCCATGTGGATGCGGACGATCAAATCCGATGAGGAGCTGAAACTGATCCGCGAAGGCGCGCGGATTTGTGATGTGGGCGGCGCAGCGGTGGCCAATGCGGTGCAGGCAGGTGTGGCCGAGCATGAAGTGGCAATTGCCGGCACCAACGCGATGATCCGTGAAATTGCAGCTTCGTTCCCCTTTGTTGAACTGATGGACACCTGGACCTGGTTCCAGTCCGGCATCAACACCGACGGCGCCCACAACCCCGTCACCAACCGAATTGTTCAATCCGGCGATATCCTCAGCCTCAACACCTTTCCGATGATCTTTGGCTACTACACTGCGCTGGAGCGGACCTTGTTCTGCGACCATGTGGACGATGCCAGCCTGGACATCTGGAAGAAGAACGTCGCCGTGCATGAGCGGGGGCTGGAGCTGATCAAGCCCGGTGCAAAGTGCAAGGATATCGCATTGGAGCTGAATGAGATGTACCGGGAGTGGGATCTGCTGAAGTACCGCTCCTTCGGCTACGGTCACAGCTTTGGTGTGCTAAGCCACTATTACGGCCGCGAGGCCGGGGTCGAACTGCGCGAAGATATCGATACCGAGCTGAAGCCTGGCATGGTGGTGTCAATGGAGCCGATGGTCATGCTGCCAGAGGGCACGCCCGGCGCGGGCGGGTACCGTGAGCATGACATTCTGATCGTCGGCGAAGACGGTGCCGAGAATATCACCGGATTCCCCTACGGCCCGGAGCACAACATCGTCGGCGGCAAGGCCTAAGATGCGGGGGAAGGCCGGAATACTGCTGCAAGGGCTGACCTGTTTGGTTGTCCTGGCTGGGTCCATTAGCCTGCTTTCGCTGGCGCCGGATCCGCAGCGCACCAGCGAAAGCGCCGCCAAATGGGTCTATTTGCGTCTGGCCTTCCCCGTCCCGAAATAACAACACACCGCACCCGCGGGCGCGGTGCCTGGAAATGCCTGAATATCAAAACCCGGACAGAAGCTTGCTTTCTAATGTCCTGGAGACCGCCCATGCAAGACAACCGCTTCCTTCCGAAAGGCGCTGCCACTGTACGCTTCGACAGCGACGCGCCACCGAAGAAATTCCATTTTCTTCTGCTGCCCAAAACTACGATGCTGGCCTTCAGCGCCGCAATCGAACCGCTGCGGATTGCCAATCAGCTAACGCAGAAGGCGCTGTTTGAATGGCATGCGCTCAGCCCGGATGGCCTTCCGGTAACCTGCTCGAACGGCATTCCGATACAGGTTGATTCCGGGCTGGTCGACCTGGACCGCAATGCTTCGCTCTTTGTCTGCGCAGGGACGGAGCCAGCGCAATCCTATGACAGCCGGGTTGTCAGCTGGATCAGTCGCCAGAAAGCGCATGGTGCAAGCGTTGGAAGCATCTGCACCGGCGCCTTTGCTTTGGCGGCAACAGGTGTTCTGACCGGGCGGCGGTTTACTCTGCATTGGGAAAATGCCCCGGGTTTTGTCGAGCTGTTTCCTTGTCTCAAGCCGTCCGGCAACTTCTATGAATCCGACCGCGGGCTCTACACCTGTGGTGGTGGCCATGCCGCAACTGACATGATGCTTGAAATCATTGAGGCCCACTGCGGGGCCTACCTTGCTTCCTGCGTTGCCGACATGTGCCTGCACAAACGCCCGGGAGCAGGCATGTCGCGGCAGATTTCGCCGGTGTCATCAATGCTTGGCTGCCGCAATCAGAATCTGATCCGGGCCGTGCGCTTGATGCAGGCGAACCTGGAAGAGCCGCTGGACATGGATAGAATTGCCAGTGCGCTGGCTGTCTCTCGCCGCCAACTGGAGCGCCTGTTCCAGAAATATGTCGGGCAGTCGCCCTGGCAGTTCTACTTCGGCCTGCGGCTGGAGCGGGCCTTTTCCTTGCTGAACGAAACCGACCTAAGCGTGCGCGAGGTCGCCATGGCCTCCGGCTTTGAAAATGCCTCGTACTTCTCCAGGCGATTCAAGCGTAAGTTTGACCGTTCACCGCACAGTTTCCGCAAATCCTGGTCGCTTAGCAGCTGCGCGCCATAAGCATCCTTAATCCAGGTATTTGCAGTTCTCATTACCTGCCTCCCCACTGCTCCGCTAAGGTCTCAGGCTGAACACCTATTGCCTGTTGCCGGCTCGGGAGGCCGGGACATGGCTGGCCCGCCCAGGTCCAGCCGAAACACAAAAACAGGGAGAAACAATGTCACTCGAACAGGGCTTTGACGGCCACTACCCCTATAACGCCGTCGCCAGAGCTGGCCTGTTGAAAGGTGTCCACGCTCGGATGAGCATCGCCTCGAAACTCATGGTCATCGCCTTTGTGCTGTTCACGGTAGCCAATGTCGAATTTGCCTCCGGCGTGTTCGACGGGATCAAGCTGTGGATCACCAGCACCCTTAGCTGGTATTACATCCTGATGATCAGCATCTTCCTGCTGTTCAGCATCTGGCTGGCCTTCAGCCGCTACGGCCACATCCGGCTGGGCAAGGACAGCGACCGGCCGGAATTCGGCAACTTCTCGTGGTTTGCCATGCTGTTCAGCGCAGGCATGGGCAATGGCGTGCTGTTCTGGAGTATCGCCGAGCCGATGTACCACCTGCAGGGCAACCCGTTCATCGAAATGGCCGGAACTGAGGCGAACTCAGCGCTGGCCGCCAGCACGGCAATGTTGATTACAGCCTTTCATTGGGGCGTCCACGGCTGGGCAGTCTACGTGATTGTTGCTTTGTCTCTGGCCTTTTTCGCCTACCGCAAAGGGTTGCCGCTTTCGATGCGGTCCACCCTTTATCCGCTTATCGGCGACCGGATCTACGGGTTCTGGGGCCATGCCGTCGATCTGCTGGCGATCTTTGGCACCATTTTTGGAGTTGCCACCACATTGGGGCTGGGCGTCCAGCAGATGAACACGGGGCTGAACCTGCTTACCGGGATCGCCTATTCGACAACCAATCAGATCATCCTGATTGCTGTAGTGACAGGCATTGCCACGCTCTCGGCCGTCTCGGGCGTGACCAAAGGCATCCGCATCATCAGTGAACTGAACATGTGGCTGACCTTTGCCATCCTTGCCTTCTTCCTTTTTGCGGGTCCGACGGTCTATCTGCTCGGCCAATACGTCAATCTGATCGGCAACTATGTGCAGAACTTTGTGCCGATGGGGCTGTGGGTGGATGAAGAAGCGGGGCGCGACTGGCAGGGCTGGTGGACCGTATTCTATTGGGGCTGGTGGATCGCCTGGTCACCCTTTGTCGGCCTGTTCATCGCCCGTGTGTCCAAGGGGCGGACACTGCGCGAGTTTGTTGTGTCCTTGCTGATCGTTCCGCCGCTGGTGACCATGTTCCTGTTGGCGATGTTCGGTGGCAACGCGGTCAGCATCGAGTTGCAGGGCGCGGGCGGTATCATCGAAGCCGTGAACGAAAGCCCGACCCTGGCGCTTTACGCAACGCTTGAAGG
Source organism: Leisingera sp. F5 (assembly GCF_001593695.1). Lineage (NCBI taxonomy): Bacteria > Pseudomonadati > Pseudomonadota > Alphaproteobacteria > Rhodobacterales > Roseobacteraceae > Leisingera > Leisingera sp. F5. Next base: position 17,106 of record NZ_LUKH01000065.1, read on the forward strand.
CATGGACGTTGGTCTCTGGGGTACTGCCTTTGCGGCAATTGTCACCTTCCTGATTGCCTCATACTTCATCACTTCGTCGGACTCCGGCACCTTGGTGATTTGTACCATGCTAGCGATGGGCAGCCAGCATCCACCGCATTTGGTCCGAGTCTTCTGGGGCGTTACCGAGGGAGTTGTCGCCAGCGTGCTGCTGGTCGCGGGAGGTCTTGTTGCTCTGCAAACAGCATCGATCGCCGCTGCTCTGCCGTTCTCCTTTGTGATACTTCTCATGATGATCAGCTTGTACAGAGCGCTGAAGGAGGAAATGCCTACCAGGTAGCGCATCGGGCATAAAATTTACACGTCACTCCCGAAAAGATGTGGGGTGGCGTGTAATTTTTGAATACCCGTTAGCCTAAATTTCTAGGGACAGGATTCACAACAAAAGTTGCCAGCTCCGGCCGGACCGGCTCGGCGCAGGTTTGTGCAGCCAGGCTTCCTAGCACCGCTGTGACGGTAACCGCCCTAAGGAACCGAATGCTCACCTTTTCCCCCGCTCCCGGTCAGCAAAACTGAACAAACCCTAGTTGATGTCCAGTTTTGGTAGATTGCTGCCCCCTGAAGGCGGCTTCTCCAAATGGCGCTTTCAGTCTCTGCATGGTTTTGCTCGAGCATCCCAAGATCACAGCACCATTTTTGATGAGTCATATTTAGCGAGTTTCACTGCAGCCGCGGACTGCTTAGACAGCTCCAGCAAGAACCACTTCATACAGCATTCTTCTAGATTGATCTCTTCATGACACTAAGAGCTAAAGGGCAGATGAAGCCAGGCGCAGGCATAGCAGGCGCAATTTAGATCAGATAGACTGACTTATTTAACATAAACAGGATTATGGTGCGGAGCGCTCACAGCGGCCCAGGAGGCATCCGGGCCGCGGCACCCAGGCTAACCGCCTACACAAAAAAGGACAGACTTGGGTGTCTGCTAAGTCAAAGGTTCTCTGATTGCGGTATTGTCAATCGGGTGAGCGGTAGTCCGTTCGGGGTCATGGTTCTCTGCGAGGTCGCGGGTAGTGCGCCTCATGATGGCATCCGTTGGCAGACCGTCTCCAATGTTTTTCGCGGGATACGCGGTGCCTTGTGGCCCACGCGCCCAACCTTCAACGCGAGATCGATCAACCTCCGTCCCGTCGGGACCTGGCTCCTTGCCGTCCGGCGAGGAGATTCAGGGGCAGGAACTCAGATCAGGTGGTCGCCTCCTTTGTCCAATTGTAATCGGTTTCGCTCTTCCACAGAGTCAGCATCAGCACGGCGAGTTTGCGGGCGGTGGCCACGGCGGCCTTGCGAAACCCGCGTCGAGCGGCCAGCCGCACCGCCCATGATTTCAGTGCCGAGAAACGCTGAACCCGGTGGATCACGCTTGAGGCGGCTTCGAACAGCAGGCGCCTCATCGCACGGTCACCGCATTTCGACACGCGGCCGGTCCAGTCTATCTCGCCCGATTGGTGCCGCTTCGGGGTCAGCCCCAGGAACGCGCCGACATCCGATGCTTTGCGGAACCTGCCCGGATCGTCGATCAGAGCGATGAAGTTCAGCGACACGACCGGGCCGACACCCGGGATCGTCATCAGGCGGCGAGCCACTGGGTTGTCGTGCGCCTGTCTCTTCACGGCACTGTCGAGATCGGCGGCCGCCTGGCACAGTGTTGCGTGGGTTGCAATGAAGCCATCGGCTATGGCACGCAGCATCGGATCGGTTTCACCTGCAACTGCGAGCTGGTCACGGAACGCCTGCCTCTGGCGGCCCTGACCGACACCGGTCATGCGGATGCCAAAGGTTTTCAGGGTACCGCGGATGTGCCCCTCCAGATCTTTGCGCAACCGGATCAGCCGCTCGCGCGCACCGATCAGGCAGCGCAAACGGTCGGCATCTTCACTGCGGATATAAACCGGCGTGAACCAGCCGGTGCGCGCCAGTTGCGCCAGCCCTTCCACGTCTGAGGCATCAGACTTGTTGGGCCGCGCCGAGAGGCTCTTATGTGCCTTGCGGGCGTCGATACAGATCGCTCGCAGTCCCATCCGTGTCAGGCCCCGCTGCAGCCAAATCGAGAGCTGGCCACTCTCATGCACGACCCGGTGC
>NZ_LUKH01000066.1:0-10473 GCF_001593695.1 Leisingera sp. F5
TTCCCGCCGCGCTCCTGTGGAACAGTGGGTGGCGAAGTTCGCGCGGATATACACGCCGGTAGTCATGGCACTGGCAATCGCTCTCGCGGTTCTTCCGCCACTTGCTGGCGGCGCATGGGGCTTCTGGTTCTACAATGCTCTGGTGCTCCTGGTCATCGCCTGCCCCTGTGCGCTGGTGATTTCGACGCCTGTCTCGATCGTTGCGGCGCTGGCCTCTTCGGCGCGGGCGGGCGTGCTGATCAAGGGCGGCGCCTATGTCGAGGCACCTGGCCGCACGACGGCGCTGGCCTTGGACAAGACCGGAACGATCACCGAGGGCCGACCGGAGGTTGCGGCAATCCATCCGCTTGGAATGGTGGAGGCGCGGGACCTGCTTGCGCTGGCGTCGTCGCTGGAGATGCGCTCCTCGCACCCGCTAGCGCGCGCTATCCTCGAGCGCGCCGGGCGGGACGCCGTTTCAGTAGCCGCTGCGGAGGATACCCGCACGGTGCCGGGGCGAGGGCTCGAAGGTCGCATGGGTGACCGGCCCGTTTGGCTTGGTTCTGACCGGTTCGCCGCGGAGAAAGGTTTTGGGGATGCCATTCCTGATGAGTTGCGGGACCGGATCGAAGGGGCGGGGGCGACGCTGGTCGCGTTGGGCGACGAGACGGGCGTGTTGGGCGTTCTTGAACTGCGCGACCGGATCAGGCCTGACGCCAAAGGCATCGTCTCTCGATTGCACGCACAGGGTGTCAACACAGTTGTCATGCTGACTGGCGACAACGAGCGCACGGCGCGCGCGGTAGCAGCCGAAGTCGGTATCGACGAGGTTCGCGCTGAACTGCTGCCAGAAGACAAGGTAACCGCCATCGAGGAACTGGTGGACAGCCATTCGGTTGTTGCCATGATTGGGGACGGCGTAAACGATGCCCCCGCCATGGCGCGGGCGCATTACGGCATCGCCATGGGCGCCGTAGGCTCGGACGCGGCCATCGAGACGGCGGACATCGCGCTGATGACAGATGACATCGCCAAGGTGCCGTGGCTGATTGCCCATTCGCGCCGCACGATGAGCATCATCCGCCAGAATATCGGCCTTTCGTTAGCGACGAAAACCGCCTTTGTCGTGGCGACTGCATTCGGAATGGCCTCGATGTGGGGGGCCATTGCTGCGGACGTGGGTGTGTCGTTGCTGGTGGTGGCCAATGCGCTGCGGCTTCTGAACGCGGACGGCCGCCACAAGTCGCCGCCGGAAGGCGGCGAGCCAGCAGGTGAACAATTGGCGGAGGGCGCTTTGGCACATGGTCATTGATTTGGTGCCGGCCCTTCAACTAGGGTTGTGGTAACAAGCCGTCAATAATGGCACCGAGCAGCGATGATCAACAGAATCCCGAGACGCAGAATTCTACTGGGCGGCATTGCCGTCCTCCTATCCGGCTGTGCAAGCAAGTTCCGTGGTTATACCGGGCCCGAAGTTACCCGTTTGCGGCTCTACAAATCAGAACGTTTGCTTGTTCTGGATGGCGCTGAGGGTGTTTTGCGCACCTACCCGGTCGGGCTGGGGTTTGCACCGGAAGGTCATAAGCAATTTGAGGGGGATGGACGAACACCCGAAGGCGCCTACCTCATTGACCGGCGCAATCCTGACAGTCTGTTCCACCTCTCCATCGGCATCTCTTATCCAAACGAGGCGGACATCGCATTTGCAGCGGCGCAAGACAAATCTCCGGGTGGTGACATCTTCATCCATGGCGGGCCGCGACGGGGCATTGACCCAATGAACAAACGCGACTGGACCGCAGGCTGTATCTCTGTGTCCGACCGCCAGATCGAAGAGGTCTATGCAATGGTGCGGGACGGGACGCCCATCGAAATATATGCATAGACCGCGCTCGACGGCGGGCAGTCACGCAAATGGTGCTTGAATTGCGGCATTTAAGGCCGAGATTGCAAACACCATCACGATCACCTCGCAGGCATCGGTATACTCCGTCCGTAGAAACGAAACCGGTCTGTGATCATCAAGTGATTTGGTTGCAAGGTAGCCTGAACGGCCAGGCGCACAGAGGAATACAGCTCCGTTCTCAGCCCGCGTGCAATCGTGCTGATCAGTTGCCGGGGTAACTGGCGTAGACTTCGGTCGAGCCGTCATTGTTGATAAGGAACACATCGTAAGCCTCTCGCCAGCTGCCCTGATCCATACCAGGCGATCCGAGCGGCATGCCGGGTACGGCAAGACCCACTGCGTCGGGACGCTCGGCAAGGAGCCTGCGAATGTCGGCCGCGGGCACATGCCCCTCAATAACGTAACCCTCGGTGAGACCTGTGTGGCAAGAAACCATGCGCTGCGGCACACCGTTGTCGAGTTTGAACCGCACGAGCAGCCCTGCGAACATGTTTTTTCCGCTTGGAACAAACCCGCTTTCCCCCAGATGTTCCATCCAGGCGAGGCAGCAACCGCAGCCATTGGTCTTTTTAACCTCAATGGGCGTCGATTGGGCCAGCACCTGTGCGGCGGGGAGCAGGGCAAGAGCACATGCCAGGGCGGCGATCGGTCGTTTCATGGTCAAAGCCTTTCATTGGGGTTCGCGGCGATCACGCTGGCAAGCTGCTCCTCCAGCCTGGCGCGTGCCGCCCTCAGGCGTGTAAGCGCCGCTGTGTCCGGTGTCGCGCGTCCGGCGGCCTCGGCGAGCCGGTCATCGGAGAGCGGGTCAGTGGGCCGGCCGTCTACGCGCACCTCGTAATGCAGATTGGGGCCGGTCGCAGTGCCCGTCGCGCCGATCCGGCCGATGGTATCCCCGGCCGACACGCGTTGACCCTCAGCAAGACCTTCGGGCACGGCGCTGAGATGAGCATAGCGGGTCAGTGTGTCCGCACCATGGGCAATCTCGACAACACGGCCATAGCCACCGCGCCATCCAATAAACGCAATACTTCCGGGCGCAGTGGCGCGGACAGGCGTTCCACGCGCTGCAGCAAAGTCCACACCAGTGTGCATGCGGACATTGCCAAAGACCGGGTGTTTGCGGCGGCCGAAGACGGAAGTTAGCCGCGCGCCCTCTACTGGCTGGGAAAAGACACGCAGCACTTCGCCGTCGAGATAGATTGTAGCCTTGCCGGTTCCATCCTCTGGCCAGGCTATTTCATAGAGAGCGTCTCCAAGGTCCAATGCAGCGAACGAAATTTCGGGCTGGCGGACAGCCTTGTTCGCAACCCGCGCCTCGCGCCAGAGAAGGCGCAGCGTCTCGCCACCCCTCAGTTCGCGCCGGAAATCCACTGTGCCGCCCAGCATTTGCGCCAGATCGACGGCGAACCGGGCTGGTATCCCGGCATCGTCCAGTGCCCCGAAGATCGAGGTTTCGATCCTGGTCTCGCCAGCAAGGGTCACGATTTCGGGTTCAGGGGCCACAACCCGGGTGGCGAGCTGCTCTCCAAATAATGCCTCGATCCGTATGCCCTCTTCGACAACAAGGGTCACATTGCGAGGGCTTCCATCTGTCGTGGATATGACAGTGATTGCGTGACCGGGGCGCAGTCGGCGGAGATCGTATTCTGCGCCAATCGCAAGGGCGATCTCTGCGCGGTCTGTGGCGGCAAGCCCGGTCTCGGCCAGAACCGCATCAAGCGTCTCGCCCGGAGCTATTTCGCGTGACCATGTGGTGAGTGACGGTTCAATAGCAGTCACCGGAGCATCATTCCTTACTACGGCCGGGCGGAACGGCGGGCGAAAGTCCGGCGCATTTTTAGACTGCGTGCGAGCAATTCTGTAAGCGGGTTCCTCCAGAAACTGAGGCGGTGTGAGAGGTGCAGGTTCCCAAACGCCAGCCTCGGCTAGGGTCGGCTGAACAGGCGCAGTTGAGTAGGATGTGGCGACCATTGCGACCGCCGCCGAAATCCCGCTCGTTACCGCCAGCCCGGCCATCAGGCACCTCAACCTCATGTTGCTCCCTCCAGTCTAACTTTCATCGCGCGTCGGATTTTCGGAACTGCGAATTCTCTCGGTTCGTGGTAGTCGATAGTGCTGACGAAGCGTCCCTCGGCATCGAACAGAAAGACCTTCGCCGTATGGTTCATCGTGTATCTCCCATCTTCGCCAGTAACCTTCTCATAGGTCGCGCGAAGGCCCTCGATTGCACGCTTGATCTGCGCTTCTGGACCGGTCCAGCCGCGGATCGCCGAATGGAAGTAGCCGACATACTCTGCCATAGCGTCGACAGTGTCGCGCTCGGGATCTACCGTGATAAAGATGGTGTTCAGCCGCTCGGCGTCCTCGCCCATCATGTCCAGCCAGCTTGAGATGTCCGAGAGCGTCGTGGGGCAGACGTCAGGACAGTAGGTGAAGCCGAAGAATATCATCGACGGGCGCCCGACAAGCGTATAAGGGCCGACAGGCTGCCCTTTGTGGTCAGTCAGGCGGAAGTCCATCGCCGTAAGCGGCAAGGGCCGCTGGCCCATGGGCTCTGGTGCGCCGGGGCCGTCCACACGCCACCAGCCCAGCAAGAGTGTCAGGCCAATCGCACCAAATGCCGCCGCGCCATATCCGAGAGCTGAACGCCGCCGCATCAGTTTCCCGGGCCGCGCGCTGCGATGCCAAGAACCGGCACGTTGACCGTTACCCAGCCACCGTCCGAAAAAACAAGCGAAAGCGGAAAAGTCTCCCCTTCCTTCATCGGGCGCTGAAGTTTCATCAGCATGGCATGCAGACCGCCGGGCTCCAGCGCGACGGTCTCTCCTGCCGCAATAGACACGTCACCCGCGGGAGCCATTGAACTGACGCCTTGTTCGTTCGTCGAACTCCGATGAATTTCAGGCATCATGGCAATATCAGTCTTGATACCTGTCAGTGTGACCGGCTCATCGCCTTCGTTCACTATCTCCATGTAGGCAGCTCCGGGACGGCTGGTGCCGATAGATGCCCGCGACCAGGCATTCTCGACGCTTACTTGGCCGGAACCGGCCAGCGCGGCGGAGGCGGCGCCGAATGGCAGCACGAGTGCTGCAAGGCCCGCATGAAGTACCGGTTTCATTTCGCCAGTTTCCTTTCAGATTGTCACTCAGCTATTGGTTGCCGCGACTTCGGCTGCGACCAGCGCGCGCAATTCTGCCTCGCCGAAAGTAGCGAGCGGCTTGCCGTTCACAAAGAAGGTCGGCGTCTGGCGCACACCCACGGCTTCGACATCGGCACGGTCCTGATTGAGGATGCCTACAATATCCGGCAGGCGCATTTGCGCCCGCGCGGCTTCTGCGTCGAGACCTGCGACCGCAGCGATATTGAGGATGAGGCCCGGCTCGGGCGCACCGTGGGACGCCCAGCGGGGCTGATCCCGCAGTATCGCTTCCAGAACTTTCTCAAAGACCCCCTGCATGCGCGCAGCTTCGAGGACCTGGATCGCTTCTTCCGAAGCTTCCCCGTGAAACGGTGTGTAGCGGATCACCACACGCACTGTATCGCCATGTTCGGCCATAATATCCTTCACGACCGGGTAGAAAGCTCGGCAGGCTTCGCACGCAGGATCGAAGAACTCCACGATGGTCACGGGGGCGTCCTCGGCACCGAGAACCGGCGAATAGGGCCGGATCAAAGCGTCGGCAATCTCCGGGGTGACTGAAGTGGCCTCCTCAATGGGCTCTGATCGCGTTGCATACCAAGAGGCGCCAGAAAAGGCCGCAACTGCGAGAGCAGAAACGGAAAGGATCAATGAGCGGCGGTTCATTCGGTATTTTCCTTCAAAGAAGCGGCTGACAGGGTAGCGGTGAGGGCAAAGGCCAGGAACGAGAGCAGCGGGATTGGCACGCTGAGGACAAGCTGGCCTTGGTCAGTGCAGGACGGACCTGCCGCAGTACAGGGCTGGATGCGTTCTGGAATGAGCCCCCAGAAAAGGCCGAGATGCCACAATGCGATGGCTCCGCCGGCGAGAGAAAGCGCGACACCGTAGCGGCCGGCCCTCCTGTCCCGCCACCAGAGCCCGCAACCCAGCACAACCGCCAGCGGGAACATGAATGCCCGTTGAAACCAGCAGAGGACACAAGGCGTCTGCCCCAGAACCTCGCCAATGAACAAAACAGACAGTGAGGAAACTAGTGCAACGATCCATGCGGCTGCGAGCGACGTGTCGGATGATAGCCTGAATGTCATAAGGAAATCTGCTCTCTCAGACTGGATACGATCTCTTCTGCTGGCGTGCCATAGGGCCACGCCGTGACATAGCCACCTTCAGGATCGAAAAGGAACAGCTGCGAGGAATGCCCCATAGTGTAACCGCCGGGGGCCGCAGCCTCCTCGATTTTTTCGTAAAAGATGTGAAAGCTCTTCGCTGTCCGGTCGATCTGGTCCGGGGTCCCCGTGAGACCGATGATGCCGGCCTCGAAGCGCGGTACGAAATCTGCAAGCGTCATTGGTGTATCGCGCTCGGGATCGATCGAGATGAAGAGCGGCTGAATCCGCCCGGCGTCCGGACCTAGACCTTCCATCACAGCGGCGACCTCAGCGAGAGTCGTCGGGCAGACATCGGGGCAGTTCGCGAAGCCAAAAAAGACTAGCATCCACCGCCCGGCGAAGTCTTCCTGCGTCCGTGTTATTCCTTGATGGTCCGTGAGTTCGAAGGCCGCACGGAAAGCCGACTGCGTCTCACGTGCCTGATCCGCACGATAATCCGCCCAAAGCAAAAGCCAAATTAGCGCAACAGCCGCCAGCGCCCAAAGAATTTTCCGAAGGAGTTTAAGCTTCAAAGCAAGCAGCCCGTTTCTGATTCCACGTATTTTTTGCGCGTCTACACCCTGCAGCTACTAGAGGTTCAACCGTTTTTTTCAGGAGAGGGACTTTGTCGCGTGTCTGTGAATTGAGTTGTGGCCAGTGCCAGACCCAATTAAACCTACCAGAACTGTAGCGTCCTGGGGGTGCGTATGCTCACGATTGGCAGTTTGGGAAAGAAGACTGGCACCAAAGTCCAGACCATCCGCTACTATGAACAGATTGGCCTGATGCCCGAACCAGGCAGGACCGAAGGCGGTCAGCGGCGCTATGGTGAAGCCGAGCTTGATCGCCTATCCTTCATCCGTCACGCGCGCCAGCTCGGCTTTTCTCTGGATGCAATCCGGGAACTACTCGATCTGAGCAACCATCCGGAACGGTCCTGCGACGAAGCCGATGCTATAGCACGGCGGCAGTTGAAGCAGGTGTATCAGCGGATCGCCAGACTTGAGGCCCTGCGCACTGAGCTTGAACGAATGGTGCATGAATGCAGTGGCGGCAAGACATCTGATTGCCGGGTCCTTGAGGTGCTCCGTGATCATGCCGAATGTCTGACGGAGCACGACGAAATCGGCGTATGAGTGCAGCTCTCAACTATCCGGGGCGTTGTGCATTTAAGCACTGACATGCCTTCTTTCGAAGGCAGCCGCTGCGAGCACGAAGTCTGGAGGCTCACAGCCTGCAAAAGGAGTGGACCACATAACAGCTTAAAGGCAAATGATCCTGACAATCCTGGATAGCGATTGCAGGATTAGGGCTTGAAGCTACAGTTACTGTAGCGGTTACACCCCTTCTTGCAAGATTCGAGGAGAAATGCAGTGTATCCGGCAGATCCGCTTCTTAAGCCTACGAGGCTATTGGACTTTGACCATCCGTCAATTGCCAGGCTAATAACGAACCGCGGGTGGAAGGAACTGGCCCAGCATGAGCAAATCGGCGCGGTGTACGGCTTCGTCCGCAACGAGATTGCCTTTGGTTACAACCACGCGGATGACATCCCAGCCTCCAGGGTTCTCACCGACGGCTACGGCCAGTGCAACACCAAGGGCACACTGCTCATGGCGCTTTTACGCGGAGTGGGTGTGCGGTGCCGGCTGCATGGCTTCACGATCCACAAGGCGCTGCAGCGGGGCGTGGTACCAGAGATCGTTTATCCAATTGCTCCAGACGAGATCTTGCATTCATGGGTGGAGGCCGAGACAGAGGAAGGCTGGGTCAATCTCGAGGGTTTCATCCTTGACGAGGCATTCTTAGGGACGCTCCAGGCCGCCTTTTCCGGTACCGAAAGCCTATGCGGCTATGGTGCCGGAACCAATTGTTTGAGCGCGCCACCAGTCGATTGGACAGGTGGAGACACTTATATTCAGAAAACTGGTATTGCCCGGGATTTTGGAACTTTCGGCACGCCGGACGAATTCTACCGGGACCACCGGCAGGCGTTCGGAATTTTGCGTGACTGGCTCTATCGCAAAGTTATCCGCCACTGGATGAATGCTCGTGTCCGCGCAATACGGTCCGGGCACGTGCCGCACATCCCGGGACTGGGCCTAGTGAACCACCGCCACGAGAAAAACCAAGATGCCGCATGATCATGGCCATGCTCATATCGATCCTGCTTCTGGAGACCGTCGGATTTCCATCGCGATCTGGGCGAATGCCCTTCTGACCATCGCTCAAGTCGTCGGCGGAATTTTCGCGGGCAGCCTCGCTTTGATCGCGGACGCGCTGCACAACTTTTCAGATATGGCATCTCTCCTCATCGCGTTTGCCGCGCGCAAGATCGCCCGGCGGCCCGCCGACGAGCGTATGACTTTCGGCTACGGCCGGATCGAGATTGTCGCTGCGCTGGTCAACTACACAACGCTCATACTGGTTGGTGTCTATCTCATCTACGAGGGGGGCATGCGGATGATCGACCCCCCCGAGGTTGCGGGCTGGACTGTCGTAATCCTCGGCGGCATTGCGCTAGTGGTGGACACGTTAACCGCATTGCTCACTTACTCGATGCAGAAAGGCAGTGTTAACATTCGAGCACTCTTCCTGCACAACCTTTCTGATGCGCTGGCTTCAGTCGCCGTGATTATCGGTGGCTCGCTCATCATTCTCTATGACATGAAGTGGGTTGATCCTGCGATCACAATTGGTATCGCGCTTTACATTCTCTACCTCGCTGTGACCGAGATCGGCCGCCCAATCCGGACGCTGATGCTGGGCAGCCCGCCGGACATAGACGGCAAGGGGGTCGTGGAAGTGATCCGGAGCGTGGACGGTGTTGCCGATGTTCATCACGTGCATCTTTGGCAAATGCAGGAACACGAGGTCGCGCTCGATTGCCATGTGGTAGTCGAAGAGGGATGCCTTGCCAATGCTGAGCAGATCAAGTCGGATATCAAATCGTCTCTCGCAAAACACTATGGCATCCGCTATTCCGTTCTGGAGTTTGAGGCATCCGCCAACATGCACACCGGCGCGGAGTTGTTTGGACATGGTTCATGACAGTCGATGCAAGGCACACCGGTTCCAGCGGAAGCCTTGGAAAGCGTCTCATGCCGAGGAAGATTGGATGCCTCTTGCCGGTAGACAATAGATCTCCTCGTCTCCCGGCAATAAATCACTCACGGATGCTTCCAGCCTGCAGATTGATAGGGGTAAAACCGGAAGGCAATCGCGCGGGCAGCTGTATTGCTGTGCTGAAAGCCCGCCTAAATTAGCCGCACTCGTCATGGGCAGCACGATCTCATCGGGAATTTTGTGGGCTTTCTAGCCGCCCCAGTCAATAGCGCCAAAAATAGCTCAGCTTTTTGTCCGTTCACTGGTAAACGCGTGGAATACAGATAAGGTTTCTTCGCTGACGTGGTGCTCGATCCCTTCGGCATCATATTCGGCCACCTCTTGCGACACGCCAAGAGCCACAAGGAAATCCACAACGATTCTGTGCCGTTTGCGGCAGGCTTCGGCCAGCTGGCGGCCTTCTTCCGTCAGGCGGATCGAACGGTAGGGCTCCTGCAGAATCAGCCCTTCCCGTTTCAGGCGGTTCAGGTTCTTGGAGACCGTGGGCTGGGTCACGCCTAGACGCTCGGCGATTTCAACAGGCCGCGCCGCGCCGTTCATGTGAATCAGCTCGGCAATCAGTTCGACATAATCCTCGACCATCTCGCTTTGATGAGCCGTGCGTACGGCCTCAAAACCGCTCGCCTGTTCATCTGGGCTTCGGTTGAGGGCGTTTTCATCTGTTTCGGTCATGTCGCTCATAGGATCGCATGTCAGTTTGGCCTCCCTGTATGCCTGCAACAAAGCGGGTTGACAACGGCATAGAAGAAACTACACAATTTAGCCAAAGCTAACTTTTGTAGGTTCGACCATGAAAAACCTCATATCAGCGGCATTAGTCGGCCTTTTGCCGGTGGCCGCCGGGGCCACCGCGATTGAGCAAGCCCCATGGGCGCCGCGCTCTGCCGCTTACCGCCTGACACTGTTCATGGGGAACCTGACCCCGGTTCCCTGGGAAAAAATCGAAAACAGCTGGACCGCACCGGCACCGGGCAGCGCATTGTCTGAAGATGCCATGTCGCGGGTGAGCCCGGATGAGGCCCGCGCAATCAGCGCGGCTCTTGCATCGCATGACCGCCAGGCGCTGTTCGAGGCGGCCACGGCAGCCGTGGCCCAGGGTATCCTGCGTCACTTGGCAGCGGCAGAGACTGCGCTTGGGCAGCCCAACGCAGCACATGAGGTTGCCAATGCCG
>NZ_LUKH01000067.1:0-10297 GCF_001593695.1 Leisingera sp. F5
GGTATCTGCATTTTGCCGCCCGCAACGACGACATGATCGTCTCGGCGGGCTACAACATTGCGGGCCCTGAAGTGGAGGCCGCCCTGCTGGCGCATGAAGCGGTGGCGGAATGCGCGGTGATTGGCGTCCCGGATGAAGCGCGCGGCGAGATCGTGCAAGCGCATGTAGTGCTGGCCGATGAGCAGGCGGGGTCGGATGAATTGGTCAAGCTGCTGCAGGATCACGTGAAGTCGGAAATCGCGCCTTACAAGTATCCGCGTTCAGTGGTATTTACCGCAGCATTGCCGAAGACCGAGACAGGCAAGATCCAGCGTTTCAGGCTGAAGGCCTAGCTGTCAGGGCGTTTCCTGGGGCTTATCCTGCTGGTGTCTGTCAAGCCGCTGGCCGGGGAGCTGCCGCACCCGCCGCCAGTCCAGCCTGGCAAACAGCGCCTCGAATTGGGCACGGTTTAAGGTCATCGCCCCGTCACGGATGGCGGACCGGGTGAACGTGCTCTCCTCAAGGCGCTTGTATGCCATGACGAGGCCGCTGGGCTCCGCCCGTTTGGCGCGGACCACGAAGACCCTGCCGGTGAACGGATCTTCCGCTAGCGCTGACTGCACGAGCGCAGCCAGGCCGTCATGGCCTTTGCGGAGCGAGCCTTGGGCGCCATTGGTTTGAGCCCAATGGCGAGCCACCGGTTTCGCTGCCACCAGAATCCGGATGCCCTGTGAGGGGCGTTGTTGCAGAACTCTGACTTCTGAGGATTCACGTAAGGAATCCATACGGTTACACGGTCCGCATGAACAAACCATCCCCCTCCCGCGATCGCACAACGAACTGGTCCAGCTACAACGCCGCGTTCTCAACACGCCGGGCATTGGATCAGTTCCGTTTGGTCCTGACGGCGGTGCGCTGTTTATGCCCGAGATCATGGCTCTCACCGCCGAAGTCGAACAGCACAATGTGCCCATGACTTCGCTTGGCTTTCTGTCAAATGCCAAAGTCAAAGCGCTCCTTCTGTCCACGCAGAAAATGGCAAATGGTAGTGGTGCAATTCTCAGCGCAGACAACGACGGCTTCAATATCGGCGGTACGCGGGCCGCGTTCAGCAACAATGTTCCCAGCGACCTTATCCAGAGGTTCCAGAAGATCGATAGCGAGGGGAATGTAGCGGTCAGCATCTTCCCAGGCGCAGAACCAGTCGATGAGGTGGCAGAGGGCTTCTGCGCCCTCCAGTGCAACGCGCTGGGTCAGGGCTGCGACCATCTCCGCCGGCTTCTCTTGGTCAATCAGTACGTCAGCCAGATTGGTAAGGGCGCCCAACGGGCAATCTCCGAAACCCGTGATCGGCGAACCGCTTTCGATGAATGCCGCGTGGGTGTCGATGCAGGCCGGGTTGGGCGGGGTGTACGGGGTGACGACAACGGTGAGGGCGGGGGCGCTATCAAGCATTGCTTACGCCTCCTCTGCCAGGAGGTCATAGGCTTCATCCGGGTTGACGTATTCGCCAGCCTCGGCCGGCTCGAAGTCATCTGCGCAGGCATGGCAGACGTTGAAGCCAAAGGCTGCGCGGACAGCGCGGGTGTGGCCGGCGCTGAAGTCATCGCCCATGTGGTCTTCGAAGGCGGTCACATCCTTGCAGCAGCCGCAGGTGAAAACCGGAGCGGCAACTTGGCCAGTTGCGATGCGGAACTTTTCAGTCAGTGCGTTCATCTCGGTTCTCCCTTTGCTTGAAGATAACTTGCGATAATCGCAAGTTATGGTCAAGAGAGAATTTGCGATTATCGCAATAAAATTTGAGATCTGGAGTCGACCCCTGCTACACACTCCCCATCAGCGCCGCGTACGCGCAAAGAAAAACCCGGCGCAGGGCCGGGGGGTGGGAGTCATGAGCAGGATCTTCGCTGGGGTCTAGGCGAGGTCGCGGGACAGAGCCGTCATTCGCTGCAGATGCGAAAATAACCTCTCGAACTCTTGAAATTTCTGGCCTTTGGGGTCGAGAATCGTTCCCCAAAGGTCAGAAATAATTCAATCAGAAGTACAGGCCTTTCGGCAGCGATTCCGGCAAACTGCCCGGTTTCGACCGGTTCCAGTTTGATCGATGGTCAATGCGTTAACCGAGAACTTCGTCCAGCCCGCCGACAACCACCGTGACAGTGGCCTGATCAAAACCTCCCGATCCGTCAGAGATTGTGTAGGTGAAAGTGTCCTCGAGAATATCCCCCTGTTCCAATGCCTGGATATCAGCAGCAGCAGTCGGGTCATAGGTGATCAGGCCCGTGTCTGAATCATAGAACAGGCTGGCACCGTTTTCACTGACAGTACTGTCCAGGGTAAAGAGGAACTCATCTCCGTCTGGATCTTCATCATTCCGCAGTAATTCGGACGTCTTGATGAGCGCAGCACTGTCTTCGCTGGTATAGGGTAATTCCACTTCTTCTCCGGTGCCCTCAAAAATCCGGGCCTTGCTGCGGAACAGCCCACCATCGTTGCTCCACCAACTGATGATGAACCGGCCATCGTCCAACAAGGTGACGTAGCTTTGCGTCTGGTTCCAATGCTCCTCCTCATTCACCAGGAACCGGTCGGTTGCTTTGGAGCCGTCTGAATTGAAAATCTGAGCATAGATGCCAAGCCGGGAGTCATCCAGATTCCGCCAGGTGGCAAGAAATTGATTCCCTTCCAGCCATGTAACTTCGCCATTTCCAATCCGGTTCGGGTCAGAGGTGATCACTTGCTGATCAATTTCGAAATCACCGGACAATTCTCGGCCGTCTGCACCCAAAACTTTACCGTGGATGCTGGCTTCAGTCCCCAATCCCTCGCTTGCCTCATACCATGTCACAACAAATGTGCCGTCATCGTTCACGGAAACTGAAGGATCCCGCAGTGTCGCATTCTCGGTCCAATCGGTGTCAACTACGACTTCAGACAGCATAGCAGTGCCATCGCTGTCAAAAGTGCTGGCGTAAAGAATGGTCGAGCCGAACTGTCCTGTTCTGTGGCTCCAGGTCAAAACAAAACCGCCATCTTTCTGCGCTGCCATGTCCAAGGTGTCGCGAAGACCGTAGCTTGAGAGGTTATCGGTGAGGAGCACTTTGTCCCCCACCTTCCGTCCTTGCGGAGAATAGATCTGCCCCCACAGCCCCCAATCCTCGGTGCCATCGACGGATGCTGGCATAGTGACCAAGATGTTGCCGTTGCTGAGGCCAATAGATTTAGAATGATATGTGAGGTAGCCCTCGTCATGCCCATCATTGTTGACCAAGGTGATCTCATCGGTCCGCGGAGAGCCATCCTCATTAAAAGTCCGCATGTGGCTGTGCGTTTTCGGGCCATAATTTCTGCTGGTGGTCACCCATGTGACTGCAAAGCCGCCGTCTTCCAGATCAATCAGGTCGGTAAGAAATTGAGCTCCCTCGGTGTCGGAATTCGCCAGGAACAGCGGTTTGACCTCGTTGCCGTTGCCATCAACGATGCGAATGGACACCTCATAACCATTGCCTGTATTGGTTTGCCAAGCCGCAACATACCCGCCATCGTCCCGGGCAATGGTCTGCCCTTCGTTGGCAGAGCTGGCGATGTCCCCCATCAGTGAAAACTCGCTGCCGCCCACATAGGAGTCGTACCCGGTCGGGCCGCCATCCAGGCGGTCATCTTCCGCCTCTGGCCCATCGTTTTCGCCCGTCACCGTGACCGTGACGGTTGCAGTGTCATGATTGCCTTCTTCATCCACCACTTCATAGGTGAATTTATCAGTAAAGACCTCCCCTTCGGCCAGGTGCTGCAAGGCGTCTGCGTCGTTGTATGTGATCGTGGATCCATCAAACTGTATTGAAAGCCCTGCCGCGCTGCTGCCCGCAATGTTGAAATGGGCTTCACCCGTGCCGAGAGACGCATCATTTTCCAGCAGATCTGCCAGCGATATTTCCAGCGGCCCCTCGGTACCGGCACTGACAGAGTCATCCTGAAGGTCCACCGAGTAAAGCCTATCCAGGACGCTCAGGTCGCTGAGATCCAAGGTGAAGCCGTCCCCTTCGAAATACAGGTATTCAAAGTTGCGAAGCTGGTCGGTGCCAATGTCTGCCACTTCACCTGATGCAGACGTCACCTGGATTGTGGACCGGTTGAGCGCTTCGATGCGGTAATCGCGGACCGCGCCGCGGAAGGCAGCCCAATCGGTACCCGCGCCGCCGTCCAGCCGGTCATCGCCTGCGCCGCCAATCACCCAGTCTTCGCCAGCACCGGCTCGCACTGTATCGCTGCCGGCGCCAGCCAGCACCTGGACATTGCCGTCCCCGGTGCGGATGCTGTCGTTGCCGCCGCCGCTATCAATCTCATTATCACCATCCCCAACTGATATTTTGTCGGCCCCGGATCCGGTTGTGATGTAGTTATTGAAGCCTCCGCCTTCGTTCAGGCGAATGTTGTTGTTTCCGTTGCCGGTCTGGATCGAGTACTCGCCATCTCTTGCCATGATATTGTTGTTGCCATGGCCCACTTCGACATAGCCGACACCTTCGTCCAAGGAAATTTTGTTGTTGCCATCCCCGGCGGTGATCCTGGTTTCCCCTTCCCCCAATTTGATCTGGTTGTTGCCATCTCCCACTGTGACAGACACAGACGCGTCACCGGAGCCGATGCGGTTGTTACCGTCGCCCGCCGTGATCTGATGCAGCCCATCACCAACTGTCACCCGGTTGTTGCCATCTCCGGCTGAGATCTCGCTGCGCCCGTCGCCCATGCGAATAAAATCGTCCCCGCCCAGGGCGGAGAGGGTCAAATCCCCGTCTCCGGCAGTAATGCGGTTCTTGCCAGCGCCGGCAGCAATGATGCTGGAGCCATCGCCTACAGAGATTGCATCGTTGCCAACCCCCGCTGTGATATCTGCAAACCCGCCCCGGGTAGAAATCTTGTTGTTCCCGTCTCCGGCATCGATGACCGCGTCACCTTCTCCAAGCCGTATGTCGTCCGCGCCGTCGCCTGTGGTAATCGTGTTATACCCATAGCCGCCTTTGATCCGGTTGTTTCCGCCGGACGATGTAACGTGGTAATCTCCATCTCCCAAGGTAATCTGGTCTCTGCCGCTGCCAGTTAGAACCACATAGCTGCCATCTCCGGCCGACACCCTGTTGTCACCGTCACCTGCGTGAATCTGCCCTTCGCCTTGACCGGTTTGAACCCTGTCGGAACCGCTGCCTAACGTAATGTTAAATTGGCCGTCCCCGGTCTGGACCTGGTTGCGTCCCGCTTCAGCAGTAATGGTGAAACTGCCATCGCCCGCATAGATTCTGTCGTCGCCATCCCCAGCGGAAATCGTAGCGGCGCCATCGCCGGCCCTTATCTGATCCCTGCCTGTTCCGGTTGAAATTCGAAACGAACCTTCCCCGGTCGAAACTTTGTTATTGCCGTTCCCGGTTGAGATCGTACCGGTTCCGTCACCGACTGAAATTTTGTCGTCGCCATCCCCGGTTGTGATATCCACCGTGGCGTCGCCGGTTTGGATTGTGTTTTTCCCGCCACCGGCTGAGACTAAGTGGTGACCTTCGCCCAATTGAATCTTGTCGTCTTGATCGCCTGTATGAATGTCAGTGTCGCCAGCAGCCGTAATGCTGTTCCGGCCGCCGCCTGCGCGGATCACATTGAAGCCCTCTCCAACCTGAATCTTGTCGTTGCCTTCTCCTGCTTCAACAAAATTGTCGCCGCTCCCGAGGGCTATCCGGTTATTGCCAGCGCCGGCTCTGATGAAATTCTCGCCATCGCCGAGCACAATCGTGTCATGGCCTTCGCCTGTGGAAACCGAATTCGCGCCGTCGCCTGCTGTAACCCGGTTCTTGCCGCCCCCTAGCTCAACGTCGTTATCGCCGTCGCCGATCGCGACTTGGTTGTTTCCGTCACCAGCTGCGATCCGGTTATCCCCGTCGCCAACCAGAATGGAATTATTGCCGTTGAGCGCAGAAATATCATAGTTCTCCTCCCCAAGCAGCAAACGATCATTGCTGTTTGTTCCGACGAATATTTTGCGACTCATGACATCTAAACCTCAAATTTTCCACCTTGACGCGAGTAGCATTTGACCCGATCAGCGCAAAATCCAAAGTCCTGAAAGATTTCAACAACCTGAAACAACTTCAGCGCATGCCCGCGTCTTCAGGCAGAATACACTGCCAATTCCACCCGGATGGTAGGACACGGAGCGTGTGCAGGTTTTTCCTGAAAGTTGTGGCGATGCCTGTAGAGGCAGCCTGTGCGTGCTCCGGGTCAGAACCGAAGGTTCCAGCTGTATTGTCGCAAATACCACTACAGCGGTCAGCAAGCTGATTGGCGGAACTGGATGTAATGGATCTCGGGAGGGGCGTCTTACACGTATGCTGCTTTTGCGAAAATCCTAAGCATGGCGAATGACTGCAAAGGGCTCATCCTACCTTTCTCGCGCGTCCAAAGCTGGCCTTCCGCTGATGTCGTCGGGCTGGAGGGTGAGCAGGCGATTCCACTGCATATAGTACCCGCACTGCGGTGCCTTCACGGTTTTTACTCTTCGTAAGTGCTACATCTTGTGGCTTGCAATGTTCTCTTTATGTTCTTATTGAGGTGCTGCACAGTGCAGGATGAGCCTCGGTCCCTGACCTCGCAGCGCCCCTCACATCCCCGTTCCGCTTTGGCGGGAAAGTTGGCCGCAAGTCTGCTGCGGCGAAGTCAATTTGAAGGTGCGGGGGACGTGTATGTCTGACGAACAGGTTATTAAGGCTCTTCGCCAGGTTCTTTCTGAGCCTGATCGCGAGCGGCGAGCTGAGCTTTTGCAGCATTTAGCAAAAACAGACGTTCCGAGGGCTCTAATTGCTGCCACACTTCCGCAAGCTCTGGGTCAACCTTAGCCGAAGTCGCCCCGAAGAATGCCAGGATCTTTGGGATTTCCTCTGCCTGGGGCTTCCTGGCCCCGGATATCATCTTTGAAACCTTGTCAGCCCCAATGCCTAGAGCCTCGGCGAGCTCAGCCTTCTTGCCGCGGTCGCCATCAAGTCGGGCGCGGAGCCATTCTGGGGTGATCGTTTCCATGCTGACATAGTGCGATTTTCGCAAGTCAGATAATATTTCTAAATTCGCAACTTTTGACTTGCGATTATATTGCGAATATCGCAAGTTATGTGGCATGTTAGAACCTGCTGCAACTGTTATCCGAATGTGCGGTGGAGCTAGTGCCGTCGCCAAACTCACGAAAAGAGACGTCTCCCGAGTGCATCGGTGGACACATGGGAAATCGCGCGGGGGGACGGGTGGCCGTATCCCCACTGACGTCCAGCAGGACCTTCTTGAGGCTGCGAACGACGCCGGGATTAATCTCAAGCCGGAGCATTTCTTTTTGCCCGCAAAGCCGAAGGCGCGCCGCCAATGACCCGCGCTCCTGCTTCTGGTGATATGTCCGCTTCCTCTGCACGCTACCGGTGTAGCGCGCCAATTCTCCATATCCAAAACAACGAGGTTGCCGAGCATGGCTGACCAACGGGCCTATCTCCACACATTGGTGCGCGGGATCGTCGCGAAGCACTTCCCAGGCAAGCAGAACTGCGCGGCTCGGGAGATTGCCGAGTTCTGGGCGGGCAGGGAGCTGGAAGACCACGAGGTCGATTACGGCGGCTTCTCCCGCAAGATGAAAGGTTCCCGCGAGTTCTCACTGAACGATGTGGTTGCCTTGATGTCGATCACCGGCAGCCGGCGCATCATCACCGTTCTGCAGCAGATGCAGGATCAAATGCAGGCACCGCTGGAGCCGCGCGAGGCCCTTGCTGCCGCCGCTGCCAAGGAGGCCGGCGAGGCCGTGGCCGCCGCCATCGGCACCCACGACAATTCCATCGTCGCAAAAAAAGCCGGGGACGCCGAGGCAGCTTTTCGGCGGATCCGTGAACAGGCCGAGGCAGTCCTTAGCAATAAAGGGAACGGGTGATGCTAGTTCCTGATGGGGGCAGCCTCGGACGTGGTTTTGTTTGCCATGGCTACTGCTCTTTGCAGAGCTTCGATCAATTGCATGGCAGCGGCGCTGCTGCACCTGAGGCGGGCTGTCACTTCGCTGTTCACCTGGACGCTACCGTCAGGAAGGGGATCAAGCAGGTTCGCCTGGAGCTCGACCTGGATGGTTCCACCAGCTTTGCCGAATGTGGTGCATCCGTCGAAGTACACAATTTTTCCGCCCATGCTCAAATCCCCCGAATTCAATCCCGGTCGAGCCTAAGGTGTTGTCCCTCCGCGCGGCAACAAAAAGTTGTCTGCATACTTAAGGCCTCTCGCGAGAGTGGATCAGCGCTAGGGGG
Source organism: Leisingera sp. F5 (assembly GCF_001593695.1). Classification (NCBI taxonomy): domain Bacteria; kingdom Pseudomonadati; phylum Pseudomonadota; class Alphaproteobacteria; order Rhodobacterales; family Roseobacteraceae; genus Leisingera; species Leisingera sp. F5. The sequence goes on from NZ_LUKH01000067.1 coordinate 8,289, forward strand.
AGCAATGTGAGCAATCTTCCTTCCTCAGGAATCTCAAGCCTTGAGATCAACAATGAAGCGGTAGACCTGATCGTGTGTGGTCCGGCCATCAACCCTCATAGCGTTAAGAGTTTTCGGCACACCTTGGGCCATTTGGCTGAGGTGCAGCATCTCCTCGTCTTTGGTGTACTCGGCGGCCATCGCCAGTACTGCCAGGATATCAGCGACGTTCGCGCATTGAGTACATCCCGCATCCCTCGTCTTTCCGTTCGTTGCTCCAACGAACGATACCGGCGCCTCGCAGATGCCGCAAAGAACCGGGTGATCCTTCCCGTTGATGGATACGCAGATGCTCGAATTGTCGGCCATCGAAATCCCTTACCTCAACTGATGGTATAATTCGATGCGGATATACTACCGATTAAGGTGTGAATTTTTCGTAAAACTTTGGGTCCCCCCCTGATCCATGCACCAGCATCACTGAACCCCCAACAGAGGCAGTGGTCATTCGAGCAGTAGTTAAAGAGCCGGGTGTGATTGTTTTTACCGGCCCAGATTGACCCCAAAGAATTTGGACAGACGATGACGGACATTGCACAGGTGCGCCTTGCGCCCGCAACCAGGCCGAACACCCAGGGACAGCCGCTCGCCTTTCAAAATCTGGGCGCGAGCGCGGCAGTTTCCGATCCAGTTCTCGCCGCCATTCACCGCCAGAACACGGCCTGCTGCCTGCACGCTCTTCGCGGCACCATGCAGGAGCAGGGCAAGTGGTCAGACGAACTGCACGCCGCCGCCTTCGAGGCGAAGCGCCAAGAGCTGGAGGGTCGCTGGAAATGACCCTTTTGACGTGCCCCGCAGCCTTTCAAGCCCATGATGCGGGCCCCCATTGTACACCACCAGCTGGTGTACAGGCTGACCCTCTGGACGCGCTCTTCCTTCGCCTGAAACAGCAGCAGGAGGCCGAGGAGGCAGCCGAAGACCGTGAGGCTGCACGCCTTGCCGCCATGATCGGCAACAACGGCGGCCCGCCGCTGGTCGAGCCCTTCGGGATAGACGCCCCGTGGTTCCAGTTTGCTGACGCGGAACAGATCGCGCACTTGGCGAAGATCCACGTGCGGATTGAACGGCGCAAACTGATCCTCGCAGATGACTATGAGGAGCGGAAGAAGATCAGAGCCAGCTGCGTTCGCCGGATGCGCCGTGCCGCGGGGAAGAACTGATGGGGAAACGCAGTAACTTCAAGCGCAGGCCGCAGGACAAGTACCGCACCTTCGATGTGCGCGCTGCGGCTGCACTTGCCCCTCATCTTCGCTGGGGCTGCCGGTTCTGGGAGCCATGTGCCGGCGCTGCTGACCTGGTCCGCGGGCTTCAGGCCTTCGGCGCTGAATGTGTCATTGCGACCGATATCAACCCGGAGTGCGAAGGCGTTTACCGCCTCGATGCGCTGGCGGCGACCGCGGCCGACGTGGATAGCACGGGCGTCACGGATATCATCACCAACCCGGTTTGGTCGCGCGCGCTGCTGCACGCCATGATCATGCATTTCTCCGCCATGCGCCCGACCTGGCTGCTGTTCGATGCGGATTGGATGCACACCCAGCAGGCGGCGCCTTATTTACCGTTTCTCCGCAAGGTCGTGTCAGTAGGCCGGCTGTGCTGGATCGAAGGCACCGACCAGACCGGCAAGGACAATTGCGCCTGGTATCTGTTCGATCAGCGCGGATCCGGTCCCATCGAATTCATCGGGAGGGCCGCATGACTCGCCGCCGCGCCGCCAAGGTCGATGCCAACCAGTCCGAAATCGTTGCCGCTCTCCGGCGCGCTGGGGCGACCGTCACGCCCACCCACGCCGCAGGGGAGGGCTTCCCTGATCTGGTTGTGGGGTATCGGGGTGCCAACTTCCTTCTGGAGGTCAAGGACGGCGCCAAGCCGCCCAGTGGCCGCAAGCTGACCGCTGATCAGAAAGAGTGGCACGCCGCGTGGCGAGGCCAGAAAGCCGTTGTCGAGAGCGTTGCGCAGGCGCTGGACGC
>NZ_LUKH01000068.1:0-9867 GCF_001593695.1 Leisingera sp. F5
CGATTTCAGGGTCCAGATGCTCGCGGCACCAATCGGCCCAGGACGTCTGCAAGGCGGAGTATTCGTTCCGCTCGCCTGTGGCCTCCTTCAGCTCGCGCAGTGCCTTGTTGGTCGAGATCACCGGCTTGCCCCGGCTTTCCCGGACTGGGGAGATCAGAACATCGACCACGGCCCCGCCCTTCTCATCGAGATCGAGGCGGGTGGCGATCACGGAGCCTTTGCCGCCCCAGCCCTCGGCCCATGCCTTCGCCTGGTCGAAGAGCTGGCGGTTACGCGGGTTGTCGGGGTCATGCAGGCTGCCGGCCTTTTCCACCCATTCCGGGGAGACCACGCAGATGGCCTGCAGGCAGAGCGGCGCGCCTTTCCGTTCGCCGGCCCCCAGCTCGGTCTTGTGGGCTTTGAAGGCGGCGAGATAGTCGCGGTCACTTTCGGCTTTTGACCAGGCGAGGCCGAAACCGGGTTCCGCATCGTCCCGGACCCGCGCCTTGCCGGTCTCGTCGTGGCGCTGCGCATGGAGGGACGCCCCGCGGAGCTGGGCGATGGTGGTGAGCTTGTTGACGCGGATGGCAGCTTTGAACATGGGGCGGTGATAGCGGAGAGCGACAGAATTGTCATTTTAAATGACAACCCACTAGGCAATTCTCTCCGAGCCGCTCCGCTAATTGCCATGGGCCGGAGGTGCTGCGCCCTCCTGGACCTCCTGCTGTTCGCCCGCCAAGCGGGCGACAAATCCCTGCCTTCCCCTGCCTGATGGCGGGCGATGTCAGTCAGGGATTTGAAGGGGCGCCGAACCGTTCCGCAAAGTCCGGCGGAAGCAGATGTCGGCGCTTTGGCGGTGTCCGCGCCCAGATTTCCGCATCGGTCAGGGACACCGCGCTGACCTGGTAATTCCCGCAGTCGAAGCGGGATGGGCAATCGGCGGGAGCATTCTCGTGACGGTCGTGAGGCATTCGTTTCTCAATCTGGTTATTGGAAGACCAAGATGGCGGTGGTGGCCAAACAGAACCATTCTTGAAAATGGATAATTACTATACCATATTCAAGCATGGATTTTGAGTATGACCCCGCCAAAAGTGCCTCGAATCTGTCGAAGCATGGAATTGACTTCGATCAGGCGCAGGCCCTTTGGGATGACCCTTGGATGCTCGAAGCGCCCGCCAAGACCGAGGGCGAACCGCGCTTCCTGTCGATTGGGAAAATCGGAGGAAAGCACTGGGCGGCGGTCTGGACGCCGCGGGGCGAAGCGGTGCGGATCATATCGGTGCGCCGTGCCCGAAAAGAGGAGATTAGCTACTATGAAGGCAACTGAGTTCGACAAGAAGTTCGACGCTGGTGAGGACGTGAGCAGTGCAATCGACTGGTCCCAGGCGCGCCGCCCGAACGACCAGCCCAAGCGCGTGAACGTGGATTTTCCGGCTTGGGTCGTAGAGGGCCTGGACAAGCAGGCTCGGCACCTCGGCGTGACACGGCAATCTCTAATCAAGCTCTGGATTGCTGAGAAGCTTCAATAATCGCCATGAATATGATTGCTTTTTTTCTGGGTATGTCCCTTGACGTTGGAGGTGTCGGTGGACTGCTATCCGGCATCTTTGCCAAATCCCTAAAGCGCGCGATGCTTTGGTCTGCGGGCTTTGGTGTGTTGAACGTAGCGTTGCTAATTCTGGTGTCGCCCACGTCCCGGTTTGCCCCAATCTTTATTGTTATCGCGCTTTTTTGGGGGGTGGCCGGCTGGTGCTTGGTGGGGCGCTTTCTCGCCAGACGCCGGGGGGTGCAAGCGGCCAAAGTGGGGCCTGATGCATAACGAAAAACCGGACTCTCACGTTGCCTATGGCGCAGCTATGGACGGCCTGTCTGCCGTTGCCTCCAGCGTCTCAGTGGTAGGGAGATATTGGTGGAACGTTCAGATGCAGCTTTTGCAGAAGATCGGGGTTATGCCGGTCTTCAGGGCTCACTGGTGGCTGTTCTTGGTGGTCGGATTTATTCTATTAGCGTTTCTATTCCCGATTGGTGTCGCATTTGTTGTCAGCGCATTTTGTGCCGGTGCGATGGACCCCAAGGCAGAAAATGATTTCATTGTTCCTTTGCGAGTGAACAATGCTGAAGCGGACTATCCTGTCGAGGTTAGTGATCGTGGTCCGTCACCGAGCATGGAAGGTGACGGCTTGGATCGTAGTGAAGGCGAGCGCGAGGACTTGTATGTTGCTGCTGGCATCGCTCATGTCAGCTTCCTAAATGCGATAAAGCGTGAGGTGGATGACGGAGAGTTCTCCGCTGCTGCCTTGGGAGCTTTCGACGGCACCGTCCAAGCCCTAGGGATCAAGCTGTCCCACGTTGAAATGTTCAGTATGGGAGCCGCCTTTATCGTTCGTCAGCTCAAGGAGCTGAAGCGTTTGGAAGAGGTGGATCCAGAAAGGATCGCCGATCTGACAGCCGAGGCGATGAACTCTGATGCTCTAGAGCAAATCAGAGAGCAGGCCGGACAGGTGGCTTACAGCGTCACTATGACGATGCGTCCTCCAAACTCTATCGGCTGAACAGGCGGGATAAGAGGCTAGGCTTGGGCCTGTCGTCAGCCAGAAGTGCTGTCACTCGGCCCTCGGAGCTGTCCAGGCGCTTTCGCAGGTCGCTGATCGTGTCGGCCATCTGATCCTTTTGGGCCTCCAGCCCGCTGGCCCGCTCGTGCGCTACCGCCAGCTCCTTTTCCAGTTCAAGAACACGGGTCAATTCGCTGTTTTTAGCGGCAAATTTGTCCTGTTGCGCATCGTTGCTTTGTGGATGTTGCGCATCGCGTTGCGCAGCGACGGGGGGAAAAACACGATGCAACTCAGCTGGGTCGATCTCATATGAACCACTGTCGCCCTTAACGGCTGAAATCTTGCCGTTTTTGATAGCCCTTTGGATTGTGGTCTTGTTCTTTCCGGTGGCCTTTGCGGCCTCGGATAATGAATATTTCATGCCGTTGCGCCTCGTTTCTTCTTGCCTGTTGCGCAACAGTTTATCGCGTTGCAAGGCGCAACGGCAAGGAAACCTGTTCGAGGCACCTCGAACTGCGGCTAACGCAGGCTGCCCTGCTTCCCGCAATAGGCCACAAAGGCGGCGCCTGCGTTCTTCGGCGGGTTTCCTTTGGCCGCTTCGCTCTTGGCGAATGAGAGCCAGTCAGAGCGCAGGGCGTAGTAGTCTCGGCCTTTCTCTCCGGCGATACCCCGTGCCTTGTCCTCTGCCCATTCTGGCAATCGGATCTCGGGCAGGAGGTCACTTTTCGGAGAACGCGGGCGGAAGATCACCAGATCCTCTGCGGTCAGCTCCATGCGATAGAACGGCGTGTGATCGTCCTCGATGATCTGGCGGATGTTCAACCGGAACTTCTTCAGGGGCGCGTTGCTGCCGGTCTTTTCCTGAAGTTTGGCGAGGCCGATTTGCCACTTTGGCTGGCCTCCGCAATGCTTGCGGCCGATCTCGTAGAGGCGGCGTTCCAGCGGTCGGCGCAGGCGGAAATAGTCGTTCGAGATCGTCACGACCTCGTCGCCCTCGATCGCGCGCATCACCCAGTCAGACAGGATCACCTCGCAGTAGTCGAGCCGCCACTTGCCCTCTTCTTTCATGACGAACCCGCTGCCCGATTCCAGCAGGCTGAAAAAGCGTGTCTCGCGCTTGTTTCCGGTTTGAATATCGGTCTGGAAGGTCGTGCCAATGAGCCTCTGGAACGCCTGTTCCAGGCGTTGATACTCGACCCCGCCCGTCTTGCGGTTGGTAGTGATCATCAGCTCACGGGCGCTGAAACGCACTCGTTTTCCGATCTTCTCGCCCCGGTTCTTTCGGTGCATGAGCTGGCTCACGCAGAAAATCAAAATGTCCTTATCGAAGATCGTGGGCAGGCCGACCCCGGACGGCACGATTTTCAGCCGGTTGTCGCCACCGCGATATTCTAGGTGGCGCATGTCTGGCTTGGTGGCGAGCGAGAACAGAGGGTGCTCCATCGAGGCCATGTCGTCCTTTGGCACCACATCGGAGATGTCGAGGATGAAGAAGTCCTTCTGGGGGTGTCTGTCGGGGAGCAGGGGCATCCATTCGCCTAGTTAGGTTCGTTATATCAGGAACCAGCATTGGACAGGACCGACTGGCTCGTCAAGTTCGTTATATCAGGACCCGAATTTGAGGTGGAATTCGTTCGTTAGTTTCGGAACCCAGATTCGTTAGTTTCGGAACCCAGATTCGTTAGTTTCGGAACCCTGTGGATAATTTCCTATTTCATTACCAGTAGGTTAGGGCTGATTTTCTGCCCCGTAACATACTCCGTAGGTAACACTATTAACACTAGGGGTCAGCGGCCGTGGCTCGGTCCTCGATCCCGTTCCTGGCTGGGGCGGTCGGTGAGATCGGTGTTCCGTTCTGCCGAGGGTTCTTTCCGAACCGCAGGAGCTGCCAGGCCAAGGTTCATCTCATGCCGCTCCACCTCTGCCAGTGCCTCCTGCGGCCAGCAGATTTGCTCATCGATTTGGGTCGCATCCGGGCGCAGCATGTTTTTCACCACGGCCTCAACCCTGGCGCAAAACGCTCCGCACTTCGCAACCACTGCCGCCAGGTGCATCCGGTCGGACAGGCTGGGGAAGAACTCACGCCCGGATTCATACCCGTCCCCCATATTCGCCCGCAGTCCCATGCCGAACCCATGGGCCGCTTCAAACACACGCTCTGCCCCTAACCTGACAGCCCGGATCAAAGGCCAGGGATCCGTTTGGGGATCTCCCCTCACGCGATCCAGCTCCAGAGCGCCCTCAGGAGGCTCGTAGGAGCGCCCTTGGACCTTGTGGCGGGCAATCTCCCCCTTGAGCATCAGAAAGTCGCTCAGGGCCTCTGTATCGCGTTCTGAGAGGTCTGTGTCCCGGATGGCATCCCACAGCCCCTGAGAGGGCGCTCTGACGCTCTCACGGGCCTTGTCCATGACCGCCCCATAGGTTTCCGGGGAAAGGTGCTGGCGCTGGGTGATCTCTTTCCGGGTGCCGCGCACGATTTCAGGGTCCAGATGCTCGCGGCACCAATCGGCCCAGGACGTCTGCAAGGCGGAGTATTCGTTCCGCTCGCCTGTGGCCTCCTTCAGCTCGCGCAGTGCCTTGTTGGTCGAGATCACCGGCTTGCCCCGGCTTTCCCGGACTGGGGAGATCAGAACATCGACCACGGCCCCGCCCTTCTCATCGAGATCGAGGCGGGTGGCGATCACGGAGCCTTTGCCGCCCCAGCCCTCGGCCCATGCCTTCGCCTGGTCGAAGAGCTGGCGGTTACGCGGGTTGTCGGGGTCATGCAGGCTGCCGGCCTTTTCCACCCATTCCGGGGAGACCACGCAGATGGCCTGCAGGCAGAGCGGCGCGCCTTTCCGTTCGCCGGCCCCCAGCTCGGTCTTGTGGGCTTTGAAGGCGGCGAGATAGTCGCGGTCACTTTCGGCTTTTGACCAGGCGAGGCCGAAACCGGGTTCCGCATCGTCCCGGACCCGCGCCTTGCCGGTCTCGTCGTGGCGCTGCGCATGGAGGGACGCCCCGCGGAGCTGGGCGATGGTGGTGAGCTTGTTGACGCGGATGGCAGCTTTGAACATGGGGCGGTGATAGCGGAGAGCGACAGAATTGTCATTTTAAATGACAACCCACTAGGCAATTCTCTCCGAGCCGCTCCGCTAATTGCCATGGGCCGGAGGTGCTGCGCCCTCCTGGACCTCCTGCTGTTCGCCCGCCAAGCGGGCGACAAATCCCTGCCTTCCCCTGCCTGATGGCGGGCGATGTCAGTCAGGGATTTGAAGGGGCGCCGAACCGTTCCGCAAAGTCCGGCGGAAGCAGATGTCGGCGCTTTGGCGGTGTCCGCGCCCAGATTTCCGCATCGGTCAGGGACACCGCGCTGACCTGGTAATTCCCGCAGTCGAAGCGGGATGGGCAATCGGCGGGAGCATTCTCGTGACGGTCGTGAGGCATTCGTTTCTCAATCTGGTTATTGGAAGACCAAGATGGCGGTGGTGGCCAAACAGAACCATTCTTGAAAATGGATAATTACTATACCATATTCAAGCATGGATTTTGAGTATGACCCCGCCAAAAGTGCCTCGAATCTGTCGAAGCATGGAATTGACTTCGATCAGGCGCAGGCCCTTTGGGATGACCCTTGGATGCTCGAAGCGCCCGCCAAGACCGAGGGCGAACCGCGCTTCCTGTCGATTGGGAAAATCGGAGGAAAGCACTGGGCGGCGGTCTGGACGCCGCGGGGCGAAGCGGTGCGGATCATATCGGTGCGCCGTGCCCGAAAAGAGGAGATTAGCTACTATGAAGGCAACTGAGTTCGACAAGAAGTTCGACGCTGGTGAGGACGTGAGCAGTGCAATCGACTGGTCCCAGGCGCGCCGCCCGAACGACCAGCCCAAGCGCGTGAACGTGGATTTTCCGGCTTGGGTCGTAGAGGGCCTGGACAAGCAGGCTCGGCACCTCGGCGTGACACGGCAATCTCTAATCAAGCTCTGGATTGCTGAGAAGCTTCAATAATCGCCATGAATATGATTGCTTTTTTTCTGGGTATGTCCCTTGACGTTGGAGGTGTCGGTGGACTGCTATCCGGCATCTTTGCCAAATCCCTAAAGCGCGCGATGCTTTGGTCTGCGGGCTTTGGTGTGTTGAACGTAGCGTTGCTAATTCTGGTGTCGCCCACGTCCCGGTTTGCCCCAATCTTTATTGTTATCGCGCTTTTTTGGGGGGTGGCCGGCTGGTGCTTGGTGGGGCGCTTTCTCGCCAGACGCCGGGGGGTGCAAGCGGCCAAAGTGGGGCCTGATGCATAACGAAAAACCGGACTCTCACGTTGCCTATGGCGCAGCTATGGACGGCCTGTCTGCCGTTGCCTCCAGCGTCTCAGTGGTAGGGAGATATTGGTGGAACGTTCAGATGCAGCTTTTGCAGAAGATCGGGGTTATGCCGGTCTTCAGGGCTCACTGGTGGCTGTTCTTGGTGGTCGGATTTATTCTATTAGCGTTTCTATTCCCGATTGGTGTCGCATTTGTTGTCAGCGCATTTTGTGCCGGTGCGATGGACCCCAAGGCAGAAAATGATTTCATTGTTCCTTTGCGAGTGAACAATGCTGAAGCGGACTATCCTGTCGAGGTTAGTGATCGTGGTCCGTCACCGAGCATGGAAGGTGACGGCTTGGATCGTAGTGAAGGCGAGCGCGAGGACTTGTATGTTGCTGCTGGCATCGCTCATGTCAGCTTCCTAAATGCGATAAAGCGTGAGGTGGATGACGGAGAGTTCTCCGCTGCTGCCTTGGGAGCTTTCGACGGCACCGTCCAAGCCCTAGGGATCAAGCTGTCCCACGTTGAAATGTTCAGTATGGGAGCCGCCTTTATCGTTCGTCAGCTCAAGGAGCTGAAGCGTTTGGAAGAGGTGGATCCAGAAAGGATCGCCGATCTGACAGCCGAGGCGATGAACTCTGATGCTCTAGAGCAAATCAGAGAGCAGGCCGGACAGGTGGCTTACAGCGTCACTATGACGATGCGTCCTCCAAACTCTATCGGCTGAACAGGCGGGATAAGAGGCTAGGCTTGGGCCTGTCGTCAGCCAGAAGTGCTGTCACTCGGCCCTCGGAGCTGTCCAGGCGCTTTCGCAGGTCGCTGATCGTGTCGGCCATCTGATCCTTTTGGGCCTCCAGCCCGCTGGCCCGCTCGTGCGCTACCGCCAGCTCCTTTTCCAGTTCAAGAACACGGGTCAATTCGCTGTTTTTAGCGGCAAATTTGTCCTGTTGCGCATCGTTGCTTTGTGGATGTTGCGCATCGCGTTGCGCAGCGACGGGGGGAAAAACACGATGCAACTCAGCTGGGTCGATCTCATATGAACCACTGTCGCCCTTAACGGCTGAAATCTTGCCGTTTTTGATAGCCCTTTGGATTGTGGTCTTGTTCTTTCCGGTGGCCTTTGCGGCCTCGGATAATGAATATTTCATGCCGTTGCGCCTCGTTTCTTCTTGCCTGTTGCGCAACAGTTTATCGCGTTGCAAGGCGCAACGGCAAGGAAACCTGTTCGAGGCACCTCGAACTGCGGCTAACGCAGGCTGCCCTGCTTCCCGCAATAGGCCACAAAGGCGGCGCCTGCGTTCTTCGGCGGGTTTCCTTTGGCCGCTTCGCTCTTGGCGAATGAGAGCCAGTCAGAGCGCAGGGCGTAGTAGTCTCGGCCTTTCTCTCCGGCGATACCCCGTGCCTTGTCCTCTGCCCATTCTGGCAATCGGATCTCGGGCAGGAGGTCACTTTTCGGAGAACGCGGGCGGAAGATCACCAGATCCTCTGCGGTCAGCTCCATGCGATAGAACGGCGTGTGATCGTCCTCGATGATCTGGCGGATGTTCAACCGGAACTTCTTCAGGGGCGCGTTGCTGCCGGTCTTTTCCTGAAGTTTGGCGAGGCCGATTTGCCACTTTGGCTGGCCTCCGCAATGCTTGCGGCCGATCTCGTAGAGGCGGCGTTCCAGCGGTCGGCGCAGGCGGAAATAGTCGTTCGAGATCGTCACGACCTCGTCGCCCTCGATCGCGCGCATCACCCAGTCAGACAGGATCACCTCGCAGTAGTCGAGCCGCCACTTGCCCTCTTCTTTCATGACGAACCCGCTGCCCGATTCCAGCAGGCTGAAAAAGCGTGTCTCGCGCTTGTTTCCGGTTTGAATATCGGTCTGGAAGGTCGTGCCAATGAGCCTCTGGAACGCCTGTTCCAGGCGTTGATACTCGACCCCGCCCGTCTTGCGGTTGGTAGTGATCATCAGCTCACGGGCGCTGAAACGCACTCGTTTTCCGATCTTCTCGCCCCGGTTCTTTCGGTGCATGAGCTGGCTCACGCAGAAAATCAAAATGTCCTTATCGAAGATCGTGGGCAGGCCGACCCCGGACGGCACGATTTTCAGCCGGTTGTCGCCACCGCGATATTCTAGGTGGCGCATGTCTGGCTTGGTGGCGAGCGAGAACAGAGGGTGCTCCATCGAGGCCATGTCGTCCTTTGGCACCACATCGGAGATGTCGAGGATGAAGAAGTCCTTCTGGGGGTGTCTGTCGGGGAGCAGGGGCATCCATTCGCCTAGTTAGGTTCGTTATATCAGGAACCAGCATTGGACAGGACCGACTGGCTCGTCAAGTTCGTTATATCAGGACCCGAATTTGAGGTGGAATTCGTTCGTTAGTTTCGGAACCCAGATTCGTTAGTTTCGGAACCCAGATTCGTTAGTTTCGGAACCCTGTGGATAATTTCCTATTTCATTACCAGTAGGTTAGGGCTGATTTTCTGCCCCGTAACATACTCCGTAGGTAACACTATTAACACTAGGGGTCAGCGGCCGTGGCTCGGTCCTCGATCCCGTTCCTGGCTGGGGCGGTCGGTGAGATCGGTGTTCCGTTCTGCCGAGGGTTCTTTCCGAACCGCAGGAGCTGCCAGGCCAAGGTTCATCTCATGCCGCTCCACCTCTGCCAGTGCCTCCTGCGGCCAGCAGATTTGCTCATCGATTTGGGTCGCATCCGGGCGCAGCATGTTTTTCACCACGGCCTCAACCCTGGCGCAAAACGCTCCGCACTTCGCAACCACTGCCGCCAGGTGCATCCGGTCGGACAGGCTGGGGAAGAACTCACGCCCGGATTCATACCCGTCCCCCATATTCGCCCGCAGTCCCATGCCGAACCCATGGGCCGCTTCAAACACACGCTCTGCCCCTAACCTGACAGCCCGGATCAAAGGCCAGGGATCCGTTTGGGGATCTCCCCTCACGCGATCCAGCTCCAGAGCGCCCTCAGGAGGCTCGTAGGAGCGCCCTTGGACCTTGTGGCGGGCAATCTCCCCCTTGAGCATCAGAAAGTCGCTCAGGGCCTCTGTAT
>NZ_LUKH01000069.1:0-9450 GCF_001593695.1 Leisingera sp. F5
AACTTCAACTGCGCGAAGGGTGCTGCTGGTGGCTTCGGCGGCCCGGGTTCCCAGCGGTTCCGGCCCCGCCGGTTTCCGCGCCTGGCCGTGATTCATTGGTGAAAATCAAGTGGTGGCATAAGTGATTTTTTGGTTGAGCGACGCGCAGAAGGCGCGTCCTGAACCCTGTTTTCCAAATTCCACGACAAACCATACGTTGATGGCTGGTGCATATTGACGAAATTATTTTTATCAATTGCAATGGGTTGCACTGGTGTGACGCGCCGAAGAAATACGGCCCGCAGGGTAATGATGGATACCTCAAAGCCATTACTGCGGGTCATTCCGCCAGCCGGATCGACGAGCTCCCCCCTGGAACTTCCTGCCGTCAAGCTGATCCCGCGTGAGGCGTGGGCAACGCTTACTCACTAACGATGGCCGTCAGGGCAGGCAGACCGGACGCTTACCACTCGTCATCGCTGGGCAGGCCAGCGGCGGCATTGAAGCATGGGCATTGCTGAGCAGGCTGCCGAAGGCGGAGAGACGGCTCGGGGATCTTGGCTGAGACGCAGACTGGTTGTGAAAAGAGGCGAAAGGCAAAGGGGGCGGACTTTGCACCCCAAGGCGAAAGCACCGCGCACAAGGCTGTGCGATAAGGAAAACACAGGCATTAACGACGCAATCGCATCGAGGCTATGCTGCAGGTTCCAGGACAGGCTTCCCATTTCCTCCTGCTATCCCCCTGGCGCCGCGGAGTGTATCCCTTCACGCCATTTGTGCGCAAAGGCTGTTGAGGTGATCAAACCACCCCATTCAAAACAATACCCGCTCCTCCAAGCTTCATTTCCCCGAATATGCTCAAGCTGCCTTCAATCTCTCCCAATGTTACTTTATTTTTTGTAATCGTGAAGATTCCCAAATCTTGAGAATTCAAGTTGGCAAAACTATTTGAAGCGTCTTCGAGTCCTGGTGCATCGACGATCACAACTTCATAGGCTTCTCTCAGCACTGAAATCAGCTCCTGAACGCGCTCGGCATTATAAATGACCGAGGGGTCCGCCGCTGATACCTGAGTTCCAATGCAGTCGAAACCGCTGTCCGATCCCATCACCACCACACATTCACTTGGAGGTTTCTCATTGTGAATGGCAGAAATGAAACTGGCTTCATCCGAGACACCAAGGCTTTTGGTCAATTGAGCGGTTCGAAAGTCCCCATCTACCAAAACACAGCTCTTTCCGCGCTGGACGCTCGCCCAGGCCAGCAGGACGGAGGTAAATGTCCGGTTTTCGTTTGCATTGTGAGAGGTGACAAAAATCGATCGCAATGCCCGTCCCGTGTGCAGGTTGACATTGTCGGCCAAGTTCAAGGCCGCCTGCGCCAGGGCCTTATCCTTCTGCAATTGGCGAAGCAGTTCCCGTGCCGATCCAATTTTTTTAAGACGCGGGGTGCTGCCAAGAACAGCCATTCCTGCCTCTCTGGAAATCTGCAAAGGCGCAGACAGCTTCTTGGGCCGCAATTCCACGAACAATGCCAGTGCGGCGCCAATCGACAAACCGCCGATGAGCGACAATATAGCGGCGACCTTCTTCCGCGGATACGAAGGGCTTACCGGCGGGGTCGCATATGTGATAACCTTCGCATCCGATACGGGAATTTTTTGAAACTCGCTGATTTGCCTGTAGCGCCCAAGAAAATCTTCGTAAACACGGCGGTTGATATCGGCGACACGCTGGAGCTGATTCAATTTGATCAACTGCTTGGAGCGCTCCAGATTAAGCCCTTCGAAGCTGCGCAGACTGATCGCTAAGGTCCGTACATTCAGTCTCAGGATCTCCACGCGATTGTTCAGCTGCAGCAGCAGGTTATTGACCTCGCCGGACAGCTCCGCTTCTGTTTTTGCAATCGCCCGCCGGATTGCATCCATCCGCGCAGAGGTTTCGGAGAAATTCAGCGATGCTTCTGCTTCCTCGCGCCTCAGGTCGGTGAGTGTCCTGCGAAACTCGAGAATTGTATCGCTGGTCAGGATGTTCGCGGCAGCAAGAGGGCCCCCGTCGTCATTCACCTGAATGGCGCGGCGGGCCTGCGCTTCGGCTTCCGCAAGCTCGGCCCGGGCATTCACCAGTTTGGTGGTGAATTCTTGCATCTGCTGCTCCAGGCGCGCGCCGTTGTCGGCATCCGCTTCCATAGCGCCGCGCAGTTCCAAAACCGCCCGTTCCGAAGCTTCCACATTGTTCGCCAGCTCTTCGACACGCCCCTCCAGCCAGACGGCAAACCGGCTTGCCGCCTGGAAACGCTCGTCGGCAAGAAAGCGGATATACTCGCTCATAACCGTGTTTGAGATGGCCGCGGCCTTAGGGGCGCTTTCGGAGGTTGCCCGAACGGACATCAGAAAAGACGTCCCCTGCTGTTTGATCGACAGCCCCCGCCGCACGATATTGACAGCGGCCCCGAGTTCCCCAAGAGTTTGCTCATTGACCGACGCCGCGTCGAGAATCTCCTGGTTCACTGGAGCGGCGGCTTTGACCGCTGAGCTGTCCTCTTGTTCAGGTGGTTTCAAAACAGATTTTATCGTTGTTTTGAGCCAGGTGATAACGGGGTTCGGCTCACTTTTCTCTCTGAGGCCAGGATTGAATTCCGGGTCTTCATCCAGCTTGAGCTTGCGCACCACTTTGATCAGGATTTCATTGGAGCGCATGATTGCGATCTCACCCTCGATCACTGCATTGCTGAGCACTTGCGCTTCGACGAGATCAAAGGAGTTCTGCTCACTTAGCCCCTGGCTTCCCAACAGAAGCTGGCCGCCTGAAGCGTAGGTTGGCGTGATGGCCGAAAGGTAATGCACCGCAAATGCCAAGCAAAGCACCGCTACCGCCAGTATCAGAACCATTCGGCGCCGCAGCGCCCTTACGACCTCCGAAAACTCAAGCGTCTTCGGCAATCGGTCCGCAGCTTTTGACAAGCGCACGTCCAGTTTTCTGTCAGGCGATATAACTTTGTTCATACGCTTCCATAGGTTTTCGGGTCCCAAAATCCCCACGCGGCTTTCTGCTACAGACTATAGAAACCATCTTTTGCTCTGTACCGCTACTTTTTAGCCAAGATAATTTATACGTAAAATTCAGCCTCATGAACTACATATAACCTTGGTTCGCGAAAAGTCAGGGCGCCCTCTGCATTGCAAGCTGCGTCTTGCAGATGGAACCTTGGATACCTACGCTGATCCGGGATGAGTGCCAGGACCTGCTGGCACAGATTGCTGAGAAAACGGCACGTATCGCCGAACGGAACAAGAAACTCGCATCGCTGGCGCCCCAGTCAGAGAGGGCGCCTCGGCTCCAGACCATGCCGGGTGCTGGCCCCCTGACAGCGATCGCGGTGGAAGCATTCGGGCCGAATATGGCGCTGTTCAGATCAGGACGCGGCATTGGGGCTTGGTCGGGCCTCGTGCCACGGCAGCATTCATCGGAAGGCAAAGAGCGCTTGGGACGTATGACCAAGGCCGGTCATCCACCGCATCAGTCCACATACAACACCTGCTGGCTCCTCAGTTGGTGTTTCCCGCTCTTTCAAGGCACGCCCCGGAAGCCGTTTCGCCGGTTGCCCGCATCCGGATCTTTCAAAGAGCTGTCATCGGCTCTACGGCCGCAGGTGCGGTGGCCGGGAAATACTCGACTCCAAAAATCTCCGGGTGTTGAATGGCAAGTGAAACTTCAGTGATGTGCAAAGAAAACTCACCGGCCAGCCGTGGCGTAGACCCGTTTCGTACCGCTGCCGCCATTTCGGCAACTCCCAGAGTGAAATCCATGGGGTAACCCCGCTTGGCCGTAGAGATCCCCCGGGACCGTTCAGGATTGATCCGCCTGCTGAAATCAAGCCCGAGAAGCTTTTTGGCGCCGCGGCGCAATCTGGTTGTCGGGATCGGGAAGGAGCGCACGGAAGAGGAAAAATTCCAAGTCTCGTCAAGACTGAGCACACCATCCTCGCAAATGATCCGGAACTGGTGATCATGCGGTGCCAGAATACTGTTGGTCAGCCGGGCAACCAGGCCATGGTCGAACTCCAGGCACGCAACAGTGAAATCCGGTGTCGAATAATCCGGCGGCGTGTGGGGCCCTTTGTCCGGGATAAGACAGCTGGCAAAAGAGACCAGCCGGCGCACCGGGCCGAACATTCCAACCATCCAAGTCAAGGCATAGCCGGCGTGTTCCAGGGTGCATCCGGTCTTGAATTCATTCTCAGCCGGCCAATAGGCACCTGACGACGTTCTCCAGTTTTCATAGCCGATCCGGTGCACCATGCCATCGTCCATCTCGGCATAGATCAATCTTGGTTTTCCGCGTTCGCCGCGGCGCACCGCCTGATACAATGTCTGCGCGGCAGTCCCCAGAAAACTGGAAGGAGCCGAAACCACATGCCGCTTCTGTTTGCCGGCCAGTTCAACCAGATGCCGTGCTTCACCGAAGTCAAGCGCCAAGGGTTTTTCGGAGTACACATGCCGCCCCGCCTCCAAGCACTGTTTGGTGACCGCATAATGCTGATCAGGCGGAGTCAGATTGACCACGATCTCGACACCCGGGTCCGCGAGAACCGCTTCAATACTGTCAAACTGCTTTAGAGCATAGTGTTTTGCGAATTGCTGCTGCCGGGCGGAATCGAGATCATAGACACCTCGCAGGGAAAGCAGTTGGGGCCAATTGGCGAGTGTGGCCTGGTACAGGTCGGCGACATATCCACAACCGACAAATGCAATTCCGACACTTTCTGAAACACTGGTCATCGGTGTGAGTACCCCATATTGTTCCGCGGAGAAGTATGGGACTTGAATTCATGATTATACGGGATATGTGTCACTGTCTTCATAGTCCCTTATTAGTAATATAATAACTTACTTACCAGACGGGGCTTTTTTAAACAGAGGTGGTTCGGTTTGTCTGAACAGGCTCCGGGCGTTTTCTGGGGCCAGGACCCATTGATTTCCGGCTGGTTGCGTGATCCACGGTTCCGAAAACGAGCGGTGAACATGTCTGATCTCTTCTGGCTGGCCGACGCTCAAATGGCGCGTCTGAAGCCCTTCTTTCCCAAACCCCACGGCAAGCCTCGCATTGATGACAGGCGCGTTTTGAGCGGGATTATCTTCATCAGCCGCAATGGCTTACGGTGGCGCGATGCACCTTCGGAATGCGGCCCGCACAAGACGCTTTACAACCGCTGGAAGCGTTGAAGCGACAAGGGCGTGTTTGCCCGGATGATGGCCGGGCTGGCGGCAGAATACGGCGAGGAGAAAACCGTGATGGCCGGCACGACCTGCCTGAAGGCACATCGAACAGCGACCAGTATGGGCGTGAAAAAAGGGGGCGTGGACGTCTGAGCGGCCGCACCAAGGGCGGCATGAATACAAAGCCGCACGCCATCTGCAGCAGTCAGGGGCGCCCGCTCAACCTGTTCGTTCCGGCAGGACAGGTCAGATGGAATGGTTGCCGCCCTGCCAAGACGGCATCGCAATGTGCCAGGGTCGTGGTGCTAACAACCACTCAATGGAGAGAACGGCGACATGAAAGATATGATGATTGGGGCCGATCTGGCAAAGACTGTTTTTCAAGTGCATGGAGCCTTGCAGACTGGGGAG
Organism: Leisingera sp. F5; assembly: GCF_001593695.1. Classification (NCBI taxonomy): domain Bacteria; kingdom Pseudomonadati; phylum Pseudomonadota; class Alphaproteobacteria; order Rhodobacterales; family Roseobacteraceae; genus Leisingera; species Leisingera sp. F5. Next base: position 5,609 of record NZ_LUKH01000069.1, read on the forward strand.
GCGCAGTTCCGCAAAAAGCTCACGCGAAAGCAGTTCCTTGCGTTCATGGCGAAGCAAGATCCCTGTTTGGTTATCTTTGAGGCGTGCGGTGGCGCGCACTACTGGGCCCGACAGCCGGAAATGCGCTTTGTGGCCACCAAGACAATTGAGCAGCAATCCCGCGCGGCAGTGTTCCGCGGCCGGGAGCGATTGGTCCATCAGAGAACTGAAGACGTGAACGCCTTACGGGCACTACTGTATGAACATGGCCACGTGTTTCCCGCAGAAGTACGTTCTCTCGATAGAATGGCGGCGTTGTTGGGGGATGACACCTCAGGCCTGCCAGCCCTGATCCGAGAGGAGTGCAAGGAGCTGCTGGCGCAGATTGCAGAGAAAACAGCTCGTATCGCCGAAAGGAACAAGAAGCTCTCAGCTCTGGCGTCCCGGTCCGCCAGAGCCGTTCGGCAAGGACGTTGCCGCGCCATGCACCTTTGCCGCCCATGCTGATCCTGATCCCGCGGGGAGCCAGCACCTTGATGACGCCGGTGGACGTGAACTGGCTGCCCTGATCCGTGTTGAAGATCTCGGGCTTGCCGCGACGGGCCAGCGCCTCTTCCACAGCTTCAATGCAAAAACCGGCCTCGCGCGTGATCGACACCCTCCAGGCCAAGACGCGCCGGGTGAACCAGTCGAGCACGGCCGCCAGATAGATGAACCCGCGCGCCATGGGGATGCAGGTGATGTCCATCGCCCAGACCTGGTTGGGCCGGGTGATGGGCAGCTTGCGCAGCAGATAGGGGTAGACCTTGTGCCCCGGGGCCGGTTTCGAAGTCTTTGGCCGGCGATAGAGGGCCTCGATCCCCATCCGCTTCATCAACGTGGCAACGTGCAGCCGCCCGATCTTGACCCCTTCCTGAATCAGCAGCCCCTGAAGCATCCGGCTGCCCGCGAAGGGAATTCCATGTGCAGCTTGTCGATCCGATGCATCAGCTTCAGATCGGCATCCGATACCGGGCGGGGCTTGTAATAGACACTGCCCCGGCTGATCCCCAGCACGATGGCTTGGCGGCTGACGCTCAGCTCCGCGGTGGGATCGATCATCTTTTTGCGCTCGGCGGCAGACCCTCCTTGGCGAGCGCGCCGGACAAAAAACCCTTCTCCAGCGTCAGCTCTCCGATCTTCGCATGCAGGGTCTTCATGTCGATCACCGGTTCCGGCCTGGCTTTCACAGCTTCGCCGAAGACCTCCGTAGCACCCTCAAGAAGCTGGTCGCGCCACTGCTTGATCTGGTTCGGATGGACATCGAAATCCTGGGCCAACTCGATCAGCATCTTTTCTCCCTTGATCGCAGCCACCGCCACCTTTGCCTTGAATGCCGGGCTGTGATTCCGGCGCGGCCGTCTTGCCATGGTCTTCTCCTTGCGCGCAGCATCATGCCGCTGTTGCACCAAAAATCCACCTATCCTGGCCGTTCAGATTTCCCGAACCGCCTCTCTGAACTGGCCCTTGTTTCGCCTGAACACCTTGGCTTGACCAAGGAGGCTTAAGGATAGCCTTAAGCATGTGCGTATGTCTGAGATTGAAATTATTACCGATGGCGGCCGTCGTCGACGCCGGCCAGCAGTCGAGAACCCGCGGATCATCGAGGCCGTGAATTACGCACTCATTTTGAACCAACTGCCCAAGCCGGAACCAGGCCGCATGTGCCTTCAAAGGGCGCTCGTTCGCTAATACCGGGCCCTTGAATATTTTCAAAAGCTTACCCATGCGGTACAATATGGAACACGTTCTGATCGCGCCATCTACCGAATGCTAGCGAGATCCCGCATGGAATCAGTACAAGACTATGGCACCCTGGCCGGCGGCGCTGCAACATCCGACCGCCGCCCCCTGCTGACGGCTGCTAACCGGATGATTATTGCTGTGATCGTTGCCTTTACGGGGGCTTGGGCACTGCATGCAAAAGATATCCCGGCAGACCAAGCAAATCACACGCCGGATCAGTTTCCCCCTCCCGGTCTTGAGAACCCCATTGTCTACAAGCTTGACCTTCCAGCCGCCTCGCCATGGCTGGGCGCGCTCTTTGCGCATGACCTTACAGGGGAGGGAAACATGGACTTCGTCATCACAGCTCCGGGTCACGTTGTTGCCTATACCGGATCAGGAGAGGTGCTTTGGCATGTGCAGGATCCTATCTTCCTCGGTCTCGAAGAGCATGGGTTCTACCCCCCGGGGTTTCACGCACCTGGTGCAATTGCCGGCGACATGGACGGTGACGGACGGGAGGAGGTAGCATATCTGCTTTCAGATGGAACGCTGATGATCCGGGACGGACAGAGCGGAGAGACCGAACGCAGCTTTTCATTTCCCGGCGCACGGGCACTCTCAATCGCGGATTTCCGCGGGACAGGCGAGCGGGATGCCCTGCTGCAATACAGCCAGCGGGAGATACGCGCTGTCAGCCTCGAAGACGGCGCCACCCTTTGGCATGCCGATGACTGGTGGGGGGTGGAGCATAGTATCGCCCGCACATTGGATCTCAACGGTGACGGCCGGGACGAGGTTCTGGGGCCGGTTCTGCTCGATCATGAAGGCCGGGCATTACAATCCGCGGCGCGGGACGGGACACGGATGGACGCCTTTGACAGTCTGGCTGTTGGCGATTTGCTCGCTGAGCCCGGGCTTGAAATCGCCCTTGCCGAACAGCATGGCAACGAGGAAACGATTGTGCTGGGCCGGACTGGCGCTGGCTGGTTCCGCCACCATGCACCAGGCGGCATCTGGGCCATCGGGGAGTGCCGCCACAACGAGGATCCCGACAAGCTCGCCGTCGGCGACTTTGATCCAGCCCGGCCCGGCATGGAAGTATTTGCGCGGTCTTCTTGCGGCAACCACCCCTGGGTGATGAGTGGAAACGGGGACGTCATCGCGTCCTGGCCGGTCCGCCGCACTGCCCCGCCGGGATGGTGCCACGTCGGCGATTGCCGGGCGGATCCGAACGTCAGCCTTTCCGAATGGCTCATCGACCTGATCCGGGTGGATTTCCGCGGCGGCCGCAGCGCCCGGCGGGGCGAATATGGGATTGACTTGGCCAGGCCGGTGCACTGGGAGGGCACAGGCAGGCAGCTCTTGTTTGTGACCGAACGCCACATAAACGGCCGGATCGCCCTGGTGGACGCGCTGACCGGGGAGTTTCTGCATGTCTGGCCGGCAAAGGCAGCCCGCACCTACGCCGCGGATGTGGTGGGGGACAGCCGTGAGGAACTCATCATTCTTGAAGCCGGGACTGATGGGCCGGTCCTTAAGATCTTCTGGAACGAAGAGAGCGCAGCCGGACCGCCGCAAGCGCGGCTGTGGGACGACCAGTCATACCGCCGGACCCGCCAGAATTGGAATTATTACTCGCCGTGAGGAGAGGGCGCGCTCCGAGACCCCCCGGGAATCCGCGCGCCCAAATCTGATCTTGGTCCGGCGTATCCAGGAGGTGGGAGTTGCTCAGTCAATATTTGCGCTGCTGCATGAGCTCACACTACCCGTCGAAACCCGGCCACACCTCACCAAGATCGCGACCCGGCAGCTCCGAAGTGAGATTTGTTGCGAAGCCGCTCACGTAACCCCGTCCGCTTGCCCATGTGATTGCGATAGCGTTGGCCAACAGCAATTTGGCTTACGCGGTTAAGCTGCGCCTTCAGCATTGGGTAGCGGCGCAGCCAGCCTTGCACTAACTTTCAATTTGAACCACTCAAATGGGTCTGCACATGGGCATTCCCTCTGTATTGCCGGTTTCTGGAAATAGTGCCGATTTAAATACGGGTTTCAAGAGTTGCATTGGGAAAAGGCTGGTGGCTTTGAAGAACAATAGC
>NZ_LUKH01000070.1:0-9061 GCF_001593695.1 Leisingera sp. F5
TTGTTGGTATAGGCGCGGCCCTCCATCAGCTCGCACAGCATCTGCGTGCGGCTGGCGTCGCTGATGGCCTGGCCCAGAATGTCGAAACGCGGTGTGATCATGCCCCCACTCTACGCGGTTCCTGCAGGCCGGCCCAAGCAAAACCCTTCGCCGCGCAGCGAACTGTCCGCACCCCGTCAAGCAAAGGAGCCATGGCAGAACCAGCCCGGCGACAGCGCGCCGCTATGGGCAAAGAACAGCCACAGCCGTTCGCCAGCGCGGGTGGTCGCCACCCAGTAATCGCGCACATCGCATGGGCATCACGCAGCGGCTGGCCCAGCTGCAATCCTGCCGCCGAAGCCGCCGTGTTTAACGCGGAAATAACCTGAGTGTTCGACACTTCCCCGGCAACAGCGGCCCGGCACTGCCGCCGCGCTCTGCCCGCATGATACGTTCGGCACCAAGGCGCGGAAACCAAAGCGATAAAAGGCGACGATGGGGCATGAGCCGATCGGGCAGCACGGGCCGGCAGACGGCAGATTACAGGAGTTCTTCAGCATATGTTCTTATTTTGTTTTCACCATGCGATTCGGTCAATCCGCCCGGGGGCAGCGTGATGACCCTCCGCCTGCTCAAAACCATGGCCTTCATGGCCATCCTCGCGGCGCTTGCCATTGGCACCACCGCTCCGGTCACCGCCAAGGACGGCGCCAGCAAGCACGTGACACGCAGGATGGCCCTGATGACCTCGCAAAAAGCGGCGATGGATGTGCTCGCCGGCATGATGGCCGGGCGCACATATTTTGACCGGGACAAGGCCCGCACAGCCCGACGGCAGTTGATCAGATCCACCGGCACAATCCGCAAGCATTTCAAAAAGCCGCAGCTGGATCCGCGCTCCCATGCGCGGCCCTTGATCTGGCACGCCTGGAAGGATTTCAAAGCCCGTGCAGACACCGCCGAAGCAGCAGCCCGCAATCTCAGCACCCGGTCCCTGCCCGCCCTGCGCCGCACCCTGCCCAGCCTGATGCAAAGCTGTCTCAGCTGCCACGAGACCTACCGCAACACGCCCAATAGTTTCACCACGCACTGATGCCCGGCAGGCATTAGCTGGCACGCACAAGCCGGCATGCACGGGCCGGCACGCCCGCAGCCGTCAGGTGCCGAACCGCGCCATAAAGGTCTCGATTGCGCCGGCGATCACCCGCTCGCGTTCGGCCTCGGTAAAATGTTCGTCGATTTTGAACAGGAATCGCAGGAAGATATCCGCCTTGCACAGCTCGATGAATTGCGCGGCGGCCAGGTCCGCATCCGGAATAGCCAGCTCGCCCCGCTCTGCGGCGATCTTCAGGTAATCGCGAATCTGCCCGTGCAATACCATCGGGCCGCTTTCATAGAACATCGGCCCCAACTCAGGGAAACGGTCGGCCTCGGCCACAAAGATGCGGAACAGCTGCAGGCTGAGACCGCCTATAAGCACCGCGTGCACATGTTCCGCCGCCACCCGCAGCACCTCGCGCGGGCCGCAGCTGCCTGCTGCCAGATCAAGCGACGCTTCAGACTGCTGCACACAGACCGACCGCACCACCTCCATAAACAGCACCCGCTTGTCGGGGAAATAACTGTACAGCGTCGCCTTGGACACGCCGGCCGCCTTGGCAATATTGTCGACGCTCGCGCCCTCAAACCCGTCGGCCAGGAAAACCTCGCGGGCCCCTGCCAGGACCTGATCGAATTTCCGGCCTGTACGCAGGACGCTGGCTTGCTGGTTCATGCGGGTTCCTTTGGCTGCCTGCGGGTCTGGGCCTAGTGTAGCCTCTGCTGCCGCAATGCAACAGCATAACCCGCGCCGTCTTGCAGTCCCTCGCGGAAGCGTTATGTTTAGAATTATTCTAAACTGAGGGCGGCAGATGCATTTTTTCACCCAGCGCAAACGGTTTGCGGAGCTGACCGGGCAGGAAATCCTCGCCCTCGCAATCTCCTCTGAGGAAGACGATGCGCGCATCTACCGCGGCTACGCCGAACGGCTGCGCGCCGAATACCCGGCCTCTGCGGCGATGTTCGACGGCATGGCCGCAGAGGAAGACGAACACCGCGCACAGCTGATCACCCTGCACCAGGCACGCTTCGGGCCGGCAATTCCGCTGATCCGGCGCGAGCATGTGGCGGGCTATTATGCCCGCCGCCCCATTTGGCTGATGGAAAACCTGAGCCTGGACCGCATCCGCGACGAAGCCCGCGCGATGGAGCGCGACGCCGAACGCTTCTACACCGCTGCCGCCGCCCGCACCAGCGATGCCGCCACCCGCAAGCTGCTGGGGGATCTGGCCGCAGCCGAGGCCGGGCATCAGGCGCGCGCCGGCGAATTGCAGGACACGCATCTGGACGCGAACACCCGCGAAGATGAAGACCGCGCCGCCCACCGCCAGTTCGTGCTGACCTGGGTGCAGCCGGGGCTGTCCGGGCTGATGGACGGTACGGTCTCCACCCTGGCGCCGATCTTTGCCACCGCCTTTGCCACTCAGGACACCTGGACCACGTTTCTGGTAGGCATGGCGGCCTCGGTCGGGGCGGGCATCTCAATGGGCTTCACCGAGGCCGCCTCCGACGACGGCGAACTGTCAGGCCGCGGCTCACCGCTGAAACGCGGGCTTGCCTCCGGCGTGATGACCACCGTGGGCGGGCTGGGCCACGCCCTGCCCTATCTGATCCCGGAGTTCTGGACTGCCACCACCCTGGCCCTGCTGATTGTCTTCGTTGAGCTCTGGGCCATCGCCTGGATTCAGAACAGGTTCATGCAAACCCCGTTCTGGCGCGCCACGATGCAAGTGGTGCTGGGCGGCGCCCTGGTGCTGGGGGCCGGCGCGCTGATCGGCAGCGGTTAGGCACGGGCAAAGGAAACCCTCCCGCTCGCTCCGGAGCAGCCAGAGGCTGCCCCTTCCCGGTTGGGCCCGGCAGCGCTGACGCGCTGCGGGTGCGCCTTTGGTCACGGGGGGGCTTAGGGTCAAGGGCGGAAAAGTCCCCGCGCCGCAGCGCGGTTTACCTTTGAAGTGCAGAAGTACTGCTCACAATCGAAGCCGCGCTACTCGGGGCACGTCTGCCCTGTGCAACGCACAGGGCCACGCCCAACTGTGAAGAGCATTCGCCAGAATGCCCATGAGCAGGCGGGAGCGCGCCCTCTTATGCCAAAAACAGCCCTTGCGAATTGGTCATCTCTTGTTACCAATTCCCCATGGCCGAGATCTTCTTCCGCACCCTGCCCTTTTTCGCAATCATCGGCCTTGGCTACTGGGCCGGGCGCAGCCGTTTCTTTACTGAGGAGGCCACTGCCTATCTCACCCGCTTTGTCTTCTACTTCCCGCTGTCGGCGATGATCTTCGGCTTTGCCGCCAACCTCACCTTTGCCGAGGTTTTCGACCCCGCCCTGATCCTTGGCTATCTGGGCGGCACCCTGGCGGTCTACCTGCTGGTGACAGCCGTCGCCATGACCCGCGGGCTGGACATGCCGACCGCGGCGGTAGAGGCGCAATGCGCCGCCATCGGCAATGTCGGTTTCTTGGGCCTGCCGATGATGGCGATCCTGTTCGGACCTGCCTCCGTCGCACCAATGATGGTGGTGCTCAGCGTCGATCTGGTGGTGTTTTCCTCGCTGATCGTCATTCTGATCAACGCAGGCCGCGGCCAGGGATCAGGCCTGGGGCTGGCAACCCTGAAACTGGCGGGCCTGGGCCTGCTGAAAAACCCGATGATTCTGTCCATCGTCGCAGGCCTCGCCTGGTCGGCATCAGAGTTTCCGATTCCTGAGCCGGCAAACGACTTCCTCACCATCCTCGGCGGCGCTGCCACCCCCGGAGCCCTCTTTGCCATCGGCGCGTCCCTCGCCTCGAAATCGGCGGAGCGGGTGCAGATCTCCGGCTGGCTCAGCTTTGCCAAGCTGGTGCTGCACCCGGCCTGCGTGGCCCTCGCAGTGTTGTGGCTGATCCCCGCTGCGCCCTTCTCCGCCGCCGTCGCCATTGCTGCCGCGTCGCTGCCGGTGGCAGGCAATGTCTACATGCTGGCGCAGCACTACGGCGTGGCGCCGCACCGGGCCTCCGCCGCCATCTTCATCTCCACCGCGCTGTCGATTGTCACTGTGCCGGCGGTGATCGCTTGGGTCTCTGGCCCCTAAAGCCGGATCACATAATCCTTGCGGGTCGTCTCAATCACCTCCCAGGTGCCGCTGAAGCCGGGCCGCAAGATGAAGCTGTCGCCCGCCGCCAGCGGATATTCGGTGCCGTCGTCGCTGGTGATCACCGAACACCCCTCCAGGATCCGGCAGTATTCCCACTCGTCATAAGAGATCCGCCACTTGCCCGGTGTCGACTGCCAGATGCCGCAGTAAAGCCCTCACGCTCCTCCGCGTTCCAGGTGGTGAAAACCGGATCGCCTGCAATCACCTTCTCCGCCACCGGACGCTCCACCTCCGCCTCCGCGGCCTCCGGTATCAGTCTCAGAAAATCGCTCATGCCTCTCGCTCCCTCTGCTTCCAGCGGCGGACTGTCCCGGTTTTTACCGCCGCTGTCCAGCACCCGCCTGCGCAAATGCGGCAACAACCCCGCGACCAAACCCCCGGATGTTTGCGATTTCGCAAGCCTTGTGCCGCAAAAACAAGCATTGCTGCCGCCCATCCGCTGGACGCTGAGGCCATCTGCGGATAGCGATAGGGCTAACAGATTTTGAGGAGCCTTACCCATGGAAACCGTTTCCGAGAACCGCGCCTTTGGCGGCACTCAGGGCGTTTACAAACACGCCAGCAGCGCCACCGGCGGCGACATGACCTTTGGCCTGTTCCTGCCGGAGGAGGCCAAAGACGGCCCGGTGCCGGTGCTGTGGTACCTCTCGGGCCTGACCTGCACCCATGAAAACGCCATGACCAAAGCCGGCGCCCAGGCCTGGTGCGCCGAGCAGGGCATCGCCATCGTCTTCCCCGACACCTCGCCGCGCGGCGAAGGCGTGGCCGACGATGACGCCTATGACCTGGGCCAGGGCGCAGGCTTCTACGTCAATGCCACGCAAGAGCCCTGGGCGCCGCATTTCCGCATGTGGGACTATCTGGCCGAAGAACTGCCGGCACTGCTGGGCGAAAAATTTGCCATCGATCTGGACCGCCAGGCGATTACTGGCCATTCCATGGGCGGCCACGGCGCACTAACACTGGCGATGAACCTGCCGGGCCGCTACAAATCGGTCTCCGCCTTTGCGCCGATCTCCAACCCCACCGCCTCGGACTGGGGCCGCAAGCAGCTGAGCGCCTATCTGGGCGATGATGAGTCCGCCTGGGCCAAACATGACGCCACCCTGCTGATGCGCGAGAAAGGCTTCGACGGCCCGATCCTGATCGACACCGGCACCTCCGATCAATTCATCGACCTGCTGAAGCCCGAGGCGCTGGCCCACGCGGTGGCCGAACGCCGACAGCAGGCCACCCTGCGGATGCAGCCGGGCTATGACCACAGCTATTTCTTCGTGTCGACCTTCATGGAGGAGCATGTCTCCTTCCATGCCGACGCGCTGTACCAGAACTAAAAAGCAAAGGACGCGGCCATGAGTGAAGACTTTGATTATGACCTGATCATCATCGGCTCCGGCCCCTCGGGCCGCGCCGCTGCCATTCAGGCAGGCAAGCTGCACCGCCGGGTGCTGGTGATCGACCGCAAAGACCGGCTGGGGGGCGTGTCGGTGCACACCGGCACCATCCCGTCGAAAACCCTGCGTGAAACCGTGCTGAACCTCTCGGGCTGGCGCGAACGCAGCTTTTACGGCCGCTCCTACCGGGTGAAGGATGATATCCTTGCCGAGGACCTGAAAGCGCGCCTGCACAAGACCCTCGACCACGAGGTCGACGTGCTGGAGCACCAGTTCAACCGCAACCATGTGGACACGCTGATGGGTCTGGCCAAATTCATCGGCCCGAACGAGGTCGAAGTCGCCACCGAGGCCGGCGAAACCACCCGGCTCACGGCAGAGAAGTTCCTGATCTCCACCGGCACCCGCACTTACCGGCCGGATTACGTGCCCTTCAATGGCCGCACCGTGGTCGATGGCGATGATTTCCTTGAAATGGCGGATATCCCGCGCTCGCTGGTGGTGATCGGCGCCGGGGTTATCGGGGTGGAATATGCCACCATGTTCTCCGCCCTCGACGTGCGCGTCACCTTGATCGAGCCGCGCGAGACCTTCCTCGACTTCATCGACAAGACCCTGATCCAAGAATTCACCCATCAGATCCGCGAAAACGGCGTTGATCTGCGGCTCGGCTCCGCAGTTGAAACCATCGAGGACGCAGGCGAGCATGTCGAGGTGACCCTGGCCAATGGCCGCCACGTGCGGGCTGAAATGCTGCTGTTTGCGGCCGGGCGCCTGGGCGCCACCGCCTCGCTGAATCTCGAGGCGACGGGGCTGAGGACCGACCACCGCGGCCGCCTCAGCGTGGACCGCAAGACCTACCAGACCGAGATACCGCATATCTATGCCGCCGGCGATGTGATCGGCCACCCGTCGCTCGCCTCCACCTCGCTGCAACAGGGCCGTGTCGCGGCCTGCCATGCGCTCGACACGCCCACCATGCCGGAAAGCCCCTGGTACCCCTATGGCATCTATTCGGTGCCGGAGATGTCCACCTGCGGCATGTCCGAGGAAGAGCTGCAGGAGCGTGGCATTCCTTACGAGGTCGGCGTCGCCCGTTTCCGCGAAACCTCCCGCGGCCACATCATGGGGCTGGAGCATGGCATGCTGAAAATGCTGTTCTCGCTGAAAACCCGCCGGGTGCTGGGCGTGCAGATCGTCGGCGAAGGCGCGACCGAGCTCATTCACATCGCCCAGGCGGTGCTGAACCTCAAGGGCACGGTGGACTACTTCGTGCAGAACACCTTCAACTACCCAACCCTGGCCGAGGCCTACAAGATCGCCGGGCTCGACGCCTTCAACCGGATGCCGATCCCGGAGGAGTTCAAGGTGAAGAAGCCCGCCCGCAAGGCTAAGGCCAAACCCGCCCTCAAGGCAGAGGCAGCCCCCGAGGCCGAGAAGAAGGCAGCAGAGTGACCGCCCTCTACATCGACGCCGACGCCTGCCCGGTGAAGCAGGAGGCCGAGCGGGTCGCCACCCGACACGGGCTGCGCATGTTCGTGGTTTCCAATGGCGGCTTGCGCCCCTCGCAGAACCCGCTGGTGGAGAATGTGATCGTCTCGGAAGGTGCCGATGTGGCCGACATGTGGATCGCCGGGCGCTGCGGCGCCGGTGACGTGGTGGTGACCGGGGACATCCCGCTTGCCGCCAAATGCATCGAGGCAGGCGCCCGAGTTCTGCGCCACAACGGCGAGCGCTTTACCGAAGCCAACATCGGCCAGCAGCTGGCGATGCGCGACCTGATGGCTGATCTCCGCGCCGCCAACCCGCTGGGCGCCGGCGGCAGCGGCAAAGGTTTCACCAAGTCCGACCGCTCCCGCTTTCTGGACGCGCTGGAGCGCGAGCTGCGTGCGGCCAAGGCGGGCTGCTAACCCATCGCGGCCTTCAACGGCGCAAGATCCCCCTCGAGAACGGGGCGCAGGAACGTCCGGTCATAGCGCCGGACAATCCCGTTCTCCCTGGCGAACCGGAACGCGGCCATGCAATCGGCGTCCTTGAAACTCTTCGCCCGGTAGTCCTCATAAGCAGCCAGAGACGGAAAGGAAAACAACGCTACAGCCGTATCATTGGCGCTTTCATGCGGCAGAAAATAGCCGTGATGGGTGCCGCCAAAACGCGCCACCAGCGGGATCCAGGCCTTGGCGTAGACCTCAAAGGCCTCAACCTTGTCGGGATGAATTTCATACGTGATGTAACAGGTGATCATGGCCGCCTCTATTGCTGGTTCACAGCCGAACCTAGGCGCCTGCACCCGCCATGCCCAATGACTTTGCGTGATCCCATTCATCGAAACCGCAAATACCCAGACCAAACAGGCGTGCTCCCGGGTCAAGGCTCCGCGGCAGCGGGTCGTGCGCCTGCGCGGCTTGGCCTTGACGCCGGGTCAGGCCGAAACAAACTCGGGCAGGCGCGTTCAGGGCAGACCTGCCCCTGAACCGCTTCTCAGCAAGACTCTAGACCTCTCCCCAAATTCCGCCCCCGCGTTCTGCGATCCAAAATTCCGCCCCGGAATTTTGCCCGGAAAAATTGCATTTTTCCGCCCCGCGCCCCATTGCCCGGCCAGATCAATTGCGCCACTGATCAGATGCAGCACACAAAAGAGGGCAAAATGAGCGCAGAGGTCAAGATCAGCGTCCCCGGCCTGTTTGCCGCCGCCGGTGCGGGCATTGCTTTTTCCGTCATAGACATGATCTTTAAGTTCCTTTCCGGCGACTACCCGCTGTACGAAGTTGTGCTGTTCCGCTCGATCATCGCGGTCTGCGTAATGCTCGCCGTCATTGTGCCGTTGGAGGGCGGTTACCATCTCCTGCGCACCCACCAGCCGAAACTGCACTTCGCCCGCTGTTTCGTGGTGTTTTTTGCCAATATCTGCTTCTTCACCGGCCTCACCCTGCTGCCGCTGGCCGAGGCGGTGGCGATCGCCTTTGCCACGCCATTGATCGTCACCGCCCTGTCGGCGCTGTTTCTGGGCGAACGCCCCGGTCCCTGGCGCTGGGGCGCGGTTTGCGCCGGTTTCCTCGGCGTGCTGATTATCATGCGCCCCGGCGCCGGCACCTTCCAGGCCGCCGCTATCCTGCCGCTTCTGGGCGCCTGCGGCTATGCCACCCTGCATGTGCTGACCCGCCACGCGGGCGGCAGCGAGGCCGGCGCCACGCTCGCCTTTTACCCGATGATGGGTTTCCTGATCCTCAGCGCGCTGGCCGGGCTGATCTTCGGCGACGGCCGCTTTGCCACCGGCGGCAGCCCGGCCCTGGACTTCATCCTTCGCGCCTGGATCTGGCCCGCACCGGAAGACTGGCCCTATCTGATCGGCGTCGGCATCGCGGGCTCCGCCGGCGGCTATCTGGTCAGCCAGGCCTACCGCATGAACGAGGCGGCGCTGGCGGCACCGTTCGAGTACATCGCCATGCCGATGTCA
>NZ_LUKH01000071.1:0-9056 GCF_001593695.1 Leisingera sp. F5
CCTGATCGACGGGAAGCGCCGTGCCTGAACTCGAGTGGAAGGCTCCGGCGGTCGCCGACCTGATGGCGATTGCCGATTACATCTCGGACGACAACCCGGACGCAGCCCTTGCCCTGGTGGAAGAAATCCAGGGCAAGGTGGCGCAGCTCCCGGCTCACCCGAAACGCGGCCGCCCCGGCAGGGTAGAAGGCACCCGGGAACTGGTGGTCCGGCCAAACTATATCGTGGTCTATACCGAAACCGCAGCGGCGGTGACGGTGCTGCGCGTGCTCCACGCCGCGCAGATGTGGCCCTAGCCAGATCGGGAAACAAATGCCTCACGACCGCCACGAGAATGCTCCCTCTGATTGCTCGTCCCGCTTCGACTGCGGGAATTACCAGGTCAGCGCCGAGACCCTGACCGATGCGGTAATCTGGGAGCGGACGCCGCCAAAGCGCCGGCACCTGCTGCCGCCGGATTTTGCGGAACGGTTCGGAGGCCCTCAAATCCCTGACTGACATCGCCCGCCACAAGGCAGGGGAAGGCAGGGATTTGTCGCCCGTGAAATGGGCGAACAGCAGGAGGTCCAGGAGGGCGCAGCACCTCCGGCCCATGGCAATTAGCGGAGCGGCTCAGAGAGAATTGCCTAGTGGGTTGTCATTTGAAATGACAATTCCGTCGCTCTCCGCTATCACCGCCCCATGTTCAAAGCAGCCATCCGCGTCAACAAGCTCACCACCATCGCTCAGCTCCGCGGGGCGTCCCTCCATGCGCAGCGCCACGACGAGACCGGCAAGGCGCGGGTCCGGGACGATGCGGAACCCGGTTTCGGCCTCGCCTGGTCGAAGGCCGAGAACGACCGCGACTATCTCGCCGCCTTCAAAGCCCACAAGACCGAGCTGGGGGCCGGCGAGCGGAAGGGGGCGCCGCTCTGCTTGCAGGCCATTTGCGTGGTCTCCCCGGAATGGGTGGAAAAAGCCGGCAGCCTGCATGATCCCGACAACCCGCGTAACCGCCAGCTCTTCGACCAGGCGAAGGCATGGGCCGAAGGCTGGGGCGGCAAAGGATCGGTGATCGCCACCCGCCTCGATCTCGATGAGAAGGGCGGGGCTGTGGTCGATGTTCTGATCTCCCCGGTCCGGGAAAGCCGGGGCAAGCCGGTGATCTCGACCAACAAGGCGCTGCGCGAGCTGAAGGAGGCCACGGGCGAGCGGAACGAATACTCCGCCTTGCAGACGTCCTGGGCCGATTGGTGCCGTGAGCATCTGGACCACGAAATCGTGCGCGGCACCCGGAAAGAGATCACCCAGCGCCAACACCTTTCTCCGGAAACCTATGGTGCGGTCATGGACAAGGCCCGTGAGAGCGTCAGAGCGCCCTCTCAGGGGCTGTGGGATGCCATCAGGGACACCGACCTCTCAGAGCGCGATACAGAGGCCCTGAGCGACTTTCTGATGCTCAAGGGGGAGATTGCCCGCCACAAGGTCCAGGGGCGCTCCTACGAGCCTCCTGAGGGCGCTCTGGATCTGCATCGGGTAAGCGGGGATCCCCAAACCGATCCCTGGCCTTTGATCCGGGCAGTCAGGTCTGGGGCAGAGCGTGTGTTTGAAGCGGCCCATGGGTTCGGCATGGGGCTGCGGGCGAACATGGGGGACGGGTATGAATCCGGGCGTGAGTTCTTCCCCAGCCTGTCCGACCGGATGCATCTGGCGGCAGTGGTGGCGAAGTGCGGAGCGTTCTGCGCCAGGATCGAGGCTGCGGTGAAAAACATGCTGCGGCCTGATGCGACCCAGATCGAAGAACAGATCTGCTGGCCGCAGGAAGCGCTGGCAGAGGTGGAGCGGCATGAGATGAACCTTGGCCTGACAGCTCCTGCGGTCCGGAAAGAACCCTCGGCAGAACGGGACACGGATCTCACCGACCGTCCCAGCCAGGAACGGGATCGAGGACCGAGCCACGGTCGCTGACCCCTAGTGTTAATAGTGTTACCTACGGAGTATGTTACGGGGTCGAAAATTGCCCCTAAGCCATTGACCATAGAGCAGGAAAGTATCCACAGGGTTCCGAAAGGCACGAATTTCAGTTCCGAAAGGCACGAATTTCGGTTCCGAAAGGCACGAATGAAAATCCCGGCCCCTTGAGTTCCTGATGGCACGAACTTTTGGGTTCCTGATGGCACGAATACAAGTTACGGTGCCCTTATGCCTTTGCTCCCGGATAGACACCCACAGAAAGACTTCTTCATCCTCGATATCGCGGACGTGGTTCCTAAGGACGACACCGCTTCGATGGAGCATCCTCTGTTTTCCTTGGCGACCAAGCCGGACATGCGCCACTTGGTCTATCAAAACGGCGATAATAAGCTGGAAATCATCCCATCTGGCCTAGGCCTGCCAACGATCAAAGACAAAGACATCATGATCTTCTGCATCAGCCAGTTGATGCACCGGAAAAACCGGGGAGAGAAGATTGGCAAACGGGTCCGGTTCAGCGCCAGAGAGTTGATGATCGCCACAAATCGGAACACAGATGGCCGTGAATACAAACGCCTTGAAAAGGCGTTTCAGCGCCTGCGTGGCACCACCTTCACCACCAACATTGCGACGGGAAACAAGATCCAGACCCGCATTTTCGGCTTGATCGACGAGGGCGGTTTTGTCCGCACCGCCGACGAACGTTTCCGCCTCGACTACTGCGAGATCGTTCTCTCTGATTGGCTGATGCGCGCGATCGAGGCCAACGAGGTCATAACGATCTCAAACGATTATTTCCGCCTGCGCCGCCCGCTTGAGCGCCGTCTCTACGAGATCGGCCGCAAGCACTGCGGGAGCCAGCCGAAATGGCAGATCGGCCTCGCCAAGCTTCAGGAAAAGATCGGCAGCAACGCTCCCCTGAAGAAGTTCCGGCTGAATATCCGCCAGATCATTGAGGACGATCACACACCGTTCTATCGCATGGAGCTGACCCCGGACGACCTGGTGGTCTTCCGTCCGCGCTCGCCTCAGAGCGAGCTTTTGCCCGGTATCAGGCTGCCGGAATGGGCAGAGGACAAGGCTAGGGCCATCGCCAGGGAGAAAGGCCGGGACTATTATTCCCTCCGCTCGGACTGGCTGGCGTTTGCCAACTCTGAAGCCGCCAAGGGCAACCCGCCGAAAAACGCAGGCGCTGCTTTCCTGGCTTACTGCAAGAAGCAGAGTGGCCTGAGGTCATAGAAGGATTCTTCCCGAAGCTGACAATTTCTCATATCCAATATCGCAACCTCACCCTCCTTTTTAGAAAGCCCTTAAACTCATGAAAAAACTGGCTTCAGCCATGCTCCTCGTTGCCGCTTCAGTCGGCCCTGCATTTGGAAAAACAGCGCGTTGCTACGTCGAATACCTTGGAAACGTCTATATCGACGGGCAATGCGAGTTCAGCGCTTCGACAAATGGAAGCTTTGATCTGACTTTTGGAGAATGGTGGGTCACTGTTGAAGTCATAGAGGCAGGCTGGGCGGACGGCCGTTGGAATGGGGACGGTGACTACGGGTACGGTCAAAAATTGACTCCCGCTTCACACCAACATGCATTCTTTGGTTACTTGAGACGCGACGGTGCATGCTGGTCGAACCGCGAAGCAAAAATTTGTGCTTGGTAACAGCATGAGCGCTCAATCTACCTCAATAGCGATACCTTCCTTCAACTCAAAAACACGGATTTCTTCCCATTTTTCAGGCGGGACTACCGACCCATTCCACTCAATGTATTCCTGAATATTATCATCACCCGTGTGCACCTCATACGTATAGCCAAACCGCCATCCTACTTCGTAGTCAGTGAAGTTGTTTCCACCACCGTTGCACACCACTATTTTTCTCGTGAGATCGCACTTTGTACCGTAGCAGATAATCACCTCTGGTTCCCTGTAGGTACTGTCTGCCCGAAAATCGTGACATGCTGCTGTAGCTGTTGACCCCAGAATGCAAAGCATCGGCGTCACAAGGAAGATGTTCTTCATTACTAATTTCCCAAAAGAATCATAGATACCGGCATCTTACAGGGAGAATGGGCAAAAAGGATGGCAGGGGCAGGGAAACTGCTGCTCCTCGATCGTGCCCAGTGCTGGTCCGCGGCTTTAATCCGTGTGACCGAAGATGTTGCAGCTTCAGTCGGCCCTGCATTACCCCCCTTCAACGAAGTATAAACGTTTCATAAACGAAACTACCGCATAAAGAGAACTGAGCGTGTATTCCTTCCCTCAAGCTCAGTGACTAGGCAAAACACAATGGGCACTCCTCCTTTGGGGTGTCCACTTTCTTTTCCAGGACTGCCGAAGCAAATTTAGTTAAGCGGCTGAAAATTCAAAGTCACAAAAATCTCTTTCAACATTTATGACTTACCAGTTTACTATAAGGAGCCCTGCACTTTCTTCACGCAGGGTGAGAGCAACCCGCGTTTAACCAGTTACTTTTTTCCAGGTTATGTGGGTTGCTCCGCTCCTTAGATGGGCTTTCGCCAAGCCCCCCCTGTATGACAGTTTGCCATGCCTTCGTGGCTTTTCTGAAACAGGATTTTAAGCCGCAAGCGCCTTGGCTAGACTAGAAAGCTGGGTACGCTGTTTCTCAGGAATCCTATAATATATTCTGACAAGCTCCGCGGCTTCTTTGACTATGACAATATCATCAGTGATGTTCTTTGAGCCGTTCAAACCTGCAAAGAAATGCACTACGTCCACACCAAGTACGTCTGCGATTTCCCAAAGCCGGGAAGCGCTGACCCTGTTTGCACCTGTCTCGTACTTCTGGATTTGCTGAAACTTGATACCGACCTTAGACGCCAATTCCTGCTGGGTTTTTCCAACGAGCCAACGCCGGCCACGAATTCGTTTACCTACGTGAATATCAACGGGGTGCGGCATGAGCTGGCTCCTTAGCTTGCAACTTATGGTAAATTTACACTGCTGGAAAACGCAACCTACAAGGTTGCATCATCATCTACTGGAACACAAAAACATCTCGAAGTCCCCGCTGCACAGCGCAGGCATGCCAGGTTATCCGCTCACAACTACAGAAATCCGCCGGTGAGCCAGCTCAGCTGGTCTCCTGGGGCGGGCGGGCTGTTCGGAACAGAAGGCTCACGAAATACAACGAACACGGCTTAGCGACAATGTTCCAGAGCTATGTTAGCCTAGGGCAGACAGGTTAAACAAAGACCAAATTGGATTGCTTGCAAGGATCGTAAGCTGGACAAAAATAGACAACTCTTCTGGTGCTCGCCGTATACCTACCAATCGCGGCGCTCATCACAACCTAAATCACTGGCGACTTGCTGCGTGTCGCGGTGCAACACAGGATTGCACCTAATATGAATGGCGACATCCTCGAAGCAGTGAGAGCCGAAATTCACCGGAACCTGTCCGATGCTGAATACCTAGAAGAACGTAAAGGCACGCTGCTACAAAGCGGCGATTTCTTAGCACACGAGCTCGACGAAATCATAATTTCTTGCCGAGACAAGGCGGCCAGGTTGCAAAAAATTCTGGACAATTGCTCATTACGTGATGTCGCGATTTCACCTCCTGATGAAGGGTCTGTCGATACCAACTAACGGATCCCAACTGATGAGTGTTAACATCTTCCCCTCCCTGAAGAGACGGGGCGTCCTTGTCGGCACCTCCGGAGATGCCGCCTCCAGAAAATTAGCATTCGCTCAACACATCGCCCCTATAACGGGATCGTTCTCCCATCTTTCCCCTATGAGGAGATTCTCAAGTATATCCCACGCTGCGAGTGCCGCTAGGTGCCCGCAGATATGCAAATACGTTCAATAAAAAGGTGACGCAGCATGGGAAGCCCCAGTTTGTACTATCGAACAGTGGTTCCATCGGAACCACGTCTCCGACTAGAGCTGCCTTGTGTCGTTACACTCTCAGACGGGGAACTAGAGGCAACGCTTTACAATATCAGCTACGGCGGTTTTGCAGTGCGCCTGCCTGAAGCGCAGAACACCTTTGAACTAGCCAAGCTGCAATCCGTTACCATCGCAGATATTGGCGAGTTTGCCGTTCAGGTCCGCTGGCGCAGGCCGACATACCTCGGCTTGAAATTCCAAAACAAACGTGGCGCCCGGGCATTGCTTGACGCTTATTTTATCAAGACCGGTGAATTTCCCACCTGATCCATCGTGCGCGGCGCACCCCAAAAAACCATCGCGGCGTCTCTACCGGCATGATGCCCTTCCATGCTGTTGAAAACGAACAAGACGGCTAATCTCAAGTCAGCTTCCGGACTGACGTTCAGCGGCCAACCAGCCGTGCCCAAAGGCCGCGCTTCACCCGAACGCCAGATTTCTCCCTCTGATCGGTTAGCAGTACGTTCAGGCGCACCCGTTCTGCCTCTGCTCCATCCAGGCGGGCGCGCAGGTCCTCGATCTGATCGACGAGCTGCCCGCGCTCCCGGTCACGCTCGGCGCTCATGGTGTCGACCTGCTCCCGAAGCATCTTAACTTCAACCTCTAACGCACCGGTTTCGCTTGGCTTTGTCGCCTTTATTGGTGGTGGGGAAACGGTTTTACTGCGTGGTTCTTCCTGTGGTTTTCTGAAAACACGGTCAAGCTCTGCCTCGTCAATCTCCCAATGCCCTTGCGCGTTCTTCTCGCCCGATACTTTTTCGTTCAAGTCGTTGCTTCTAAGTCGTTCCAAGAGGGTTTTCTTGGCAACACCTGCATACTTCGCCGCTTGATTCAAAGATAGTTTTGCCATGATTTCTGCTCGCCTGCACTGGTGGTGGGGAAACGGTTTTAGCACCCGTCCCCCACCAGTTTTACAGAAAACCGCCAAAACGGGGAGCATCTGGGCCAAACAACCTCAAAAGACAGCTTGTTTGCATCCCGATTGACACACAAACTCTTCCCGGAAACAGGAGGACACGCCATGCCCACCGAGACTTCAACGCTTCATGCCCGCCTGGTCGGTCAGCTCAAGGCACAAGCAACCGATACCGGCCTGGCCGCAGACCCGGATTCCTATGACGCCTGGTTCCATGCCAAAGTTCAGGAGGCGCAAACCGATCTTCGCCCGGCCTCCCCGCACAGCCAGGTGATGCAGAAAGCCCGCCGCCTGATCGATGGAAAACGCCAAGCCTGAAGGCCGGCCCCTCGCAAGCGCCCTCCCCCTTAATCAGACCGGAGGCCAAATGGCTCACGACCGTCACGAAGATGCTCGCTCAGATTGTGATTCCCGCTTCGACTGCGGGAACTACGAGGTCAGTTCTGAACCCCTGAGCGATGCGGAAATCTGGGAACGGACGCCGCCAAAACGCCGGCATCTTCTGCCGCCGGATTTTGCGGAACGGTTCGGCGGCAGCCAGAACCTGGATTAAACTGATCTCATTGCAGGCGCTCCGCAATCCATAGCTTGATCAGCGATTGCCGCGTCACACCCAAATGCCGCGCCTGCTTGTCCAGGCCGTCCACGACCCAGGCAGGGAAATCCACGGACACCCGCTTGAGCTGGTCGTTCCGCCGACGCGCCTGGGACCAGTCGATTGCATCGCACGCGTCTTCCCCAGCGTCGAACGCCTGGTCGAATTCAGATGCCTTCATGCTAGCTGACCTTCCTTTCCCGGGCTGGGTCTTTCAGGAATACCCGGCCTCTTTCTGATGCCGGATTGCGAGGATGATCACGGCATCGCCGCCAATGCGGTAGCGGGCAACATAGCCGCTGTCGCCGAAGTCGATAAGCCATTCCCGGAACTCTTCTGGCAGGTCATCGACCATCCGGCCGAGGCGGGGATGCGCACCCAGTATCTTGACGCCCTGCCGGATCGCCTCGCCAGCGCGGCGCGCGGCATCAGCATTCTTCGGACGGAGAAAATCACGCAGCCGTTGCAGGTCCCGGATCGCCGCCGGGGCGAATATCACTTGTGGCATTCAGGGGCTGGCAGTTCGTTTTCAGTTCCCCAGCTCGCCAGCCATTGATCGACCTCTTCGGCGGTCGCGCGCAGCCCGGTTCCCTGATACTCTTCCCAAGCCTTGAGGGTGTCCTGGCGCAGCGCCTCGCGCTCTTCTTCGCGCTCGACATACTGGGCGATGGCTTCGCGCATGATCCAGTGCGGCGTGCGTCTCCGAACTTCGGCGAGATGCCGCACGCGCCCTTTCATGTCGTCGTCCAGTTTGATGGATGTTGACGATGCCATACGGCCCTCCGAGCAAAAGGTAATACCTTGCGCTACTATATGGCGTTTGCATCCGGCTTGTCCATTGCCCGCAGCTGTGTGGCTGCCCCGCCCGCCCGGTCCTCCGATTATTGGAGATCTCCGGTCCGGGCTGGCTCCGCGCACCATTCCGGCCGGCCCTCATTTGGCAGGGGCGGAAAGGTGCGCAGCCGCCATCAGGCGGCTTCTCGCCGGAGGTCCAGGAGGGCGCAGCACCTCCGGCCCAATGGCAATTAGCGGAGCGGCTCGGAGAGAATTGCCTAGTGGGTTGTCATTTGAAATGACAATTCTGTTGCTCTCCGCTATCACCGTCCCATGTTCAAGGCAGCGATCCGCGTCAACAAGCTCTCCACCATCGCCCAGCTTCGCGGGGCGTCCCTCCATGCGCAGCGCCACGACGAGACCGGCAAGGCGCGGGTCCGGGACGATGCGGAACCCGGTTTCGGCCTCGCCTGGTCGAAGGCCGAGACCGACCGCGACTATCTCGCCGCCTTCAAAGCCCACAAGACCGAGCTGGGGGCCGGCGAGCGGAAGGGTGCGCCGCTCTGCTTGCAGGCCATCTGCGTGGTGTCGCCTGAATGGGTGGAAAAGGCCGGCAGCCTGCACGACCCCGACAACCCGCATAACCGCCAGCTCTTCGACCAGGCGAAGGCATGGGCCGAGGACTGGGGCGGCAAAGGATCGGTGATCGCCACCCGCCTCGACCTCGATGAGAAGGGCGGGGCCGTGGTCGATGTTCTGATCTCTCCGGTCCGGGCAAGCCGGGGCAAGCCGGTGATCTCGACCAACAAGGCGCTGCGCGAGCTGAAGGAGGCCACGGGCGAGCGGAACGAATACTCCGCCTTGCAGACGTCCTGGGCCGATTGGTGCCGTGAGCATCTGGAC
>NZ_LUKH01000072.1:0-8945 GCF_001593695.1 Leisingera sp. F5
GCCCCCACCCAAGGCGATCAGCCTTCCCGTGCCCGGGTAGCTCAGGGGTAGAGCAGTGGATTGAAAATCCTCGTGTCGGTGGTTCGATTCCGCCCCCGGGCACCATCCTTTCCAAACATCGTTTGGCTTCAATTACTTGCGATGTGGTTTTGTCCCACTCGATGCCAGCGCGCCTAAAAGTGGGACACTCTTGTCTGCTGTTTGTTCTTCGGACATTCGACGCAGCGCACTTTCGGCGCGCGCCTTTTGGCTGGCCGCACGGGTGTAGCGGGTGACTTCCTTACTGGTCTTGTGCCCGGTGATCGCCATGATTTCGTGCTCACTGCAGCCCAACTCTGCCAGCCGCGCGGCCGCAGCTTTGCGGAGGCCGTGGACAGAGCAATTTGGCAATCCTGCTTCGTCGCACCACTTGCGGAAACGATTCCCGAATCCGTTGGAAGTGAATGGCCGATTGAACGCCGTCGCCAGGAAAGTCAGGTCGCCAGTAGGTGTTTGGTCGATAGTTTGTTGCAGCGCGGGGATGATCGGAATTTCCATCCGCACAGGGTTTCTGTTTCGGCCCTTGTGCTGTGTGAAGATCAGCCAGCCGTTCCGAACGTGCTGCTTGCCAAGCTTGACCAGATCGGCCCGTCTTTGACCCGTATATAAGGCGAGGGTCAGCGCCAGGCGTGCGGGTGTGCCGACCGGGTGGCACTCTTCAAACTTTTCGATTTCTTCCAGCGACCATGAATGGAAGCCGTCGGCATTGCCTTTTAGATATTCCACCTTTTCCGCGGGGTTGTCCTCGTGATGATCGTACCTCAGGGCAAAACGGTAGAGCTGACGAAGTGCTTTGACCATGCTGTTAGCGGCTTCGGGGCGGTCGGTCATTTCGTCTCTGCGGGAGCGAATGTGACGGGGAAGCAGGAGCGTAAACGGCTTGTCACCATCGTTTTTGTTTTGGCAAAACCGCTCGAGGATAGAACGCCGCACCTTCTGCGTTCTTGGGTCCAGTTCCTTGAACATTGCGCTCTTGTAGTACTGCACACAAAGCCATCGGATACTTCGCGGCAAGACTCGCGCAGCCTTGGTTGCAGTGTCCTTGGATGCATCCTGGCTGGCTGCAACGCGGCGATAGTCGGCTAGGAATTCCGGCGAGCCAATAGGCCCCCGCAGGCGGGTCTTCCGGCCGTGGCGCCGATAGTAGAGCCTTACGTTGCCGTGCCGGTCGGTGTCCTCCACCACGTATTTCAAACGAAACTTCATGGTTTTCCTGGGCATCTACTCGTCCCAGGGATTGTGTTCCGACTCGTCGCCACCTGGCAAGGCCTCAAAGGAACGGTCCAGGGAGCGCACATCCCAGACCCGGCGGCCGTCAATTTTCTTAGGTTTGGGCATCCGGCCATCGGAGACCATGGTATCAAATTTTGAAGCACCAATTCCGATGTATTCTGCGGCTTCTACGCGCGACAAACCACGCCGTGTCGGCAGTGGCACCGCTCTGAATTCTTGCATTGAGGTCATTTGCATAGCGAAGCCTCCGCAAATTCAATTATGTTGCGTGCCTGGTCCCGCGGTTGCGGCCTAATTGGCGTAGAAGGGCCGCGGGGCCAGGCTTTGGCTTGAAGGAACGGAGGCGTTAGGCCGTCACAATATCCTGAATTGCTGCGAAGGATTCGGCATGGCGTGCGGCAATGTCCCACTCACTGTGGGCAACAAGGCGCACGTTGCCTTTCGCTGCTTCGGTCACATCGTCCACAATAAGGTCGATCCCGCCCCACTGGCCAATCAGAAGATCAGCCCAGGCGCCGAAAATCGCTGCGGACAGATTTGTACCGCTGCCCTTGGTCAGATTTGACGGCACATTGCCGGAAAACCGTGCGCGATAGCCAGCGATACGCATGTCGTCCGCCGTCGAGGCCACATCCGGGTCAAGCATCATCGTTTCTGTGCCAGCCACGCGCGGTGTGGACATTAGCCAGCCTTTGACTTTGAGATTGGTCAGGAAGCCAAAGGAGGCAGGGTCAACGTTGGCGGCCTCTACGGTGCTGACCAGGTCCATGAGGTGACGCCACATGACTTGATCGCCGTCGGTGCCCAGGGGAACATTTCCAACCCCGGCCATGTTCAAAATGCCTGTGGGTTCAGGCCCGGTGCCCGTCCCTGCAATCGCGGCCTTGTCCAGAGCAACGCCAATTTGTGCGCGCAAGTCATTTGTCAAAATCTGATCAACTGCAGGCAAACTTTGTTTGAGCTGCCGTCGGGAAATGCGTGTGTGTGCAGAGAGTTGGTGCAGTGTCAGCGACACGGAATCAAAACTGGGTGTGCTTTCGCCTGCTTCGGAATCCTCGGCAATCCATTCGGCAGCACAACCCGCTGATTGCCGGGGTATGGAGATATTCTCGATAAGTCCAGGCAGGACGGTCGCGCCCAGTTCCATGACGCGGACTTGCGGTTTCAATACCTCGATAAATGCGTCGTGCATTTGATGCGTGCCGATCAGAGACGGCGCCGTCGCAGTGGTGACCAAGTCGCGTTTTGCGAGCGCGCCGACTGGCACATACACACCTGATGCGCTGCGGCCAGTCTGGTTGCGTACCTCTTCGGCGCACTCGCGTTCGAAGCCTGCATGCGACCAGTCACCGGACAGCGTTGCTTGCGCAAGCCGCGTCAGAGAATAGGAACGTTCGGCCGAAGCCACCGCCGGAGCACCCATACGGCTGCGCGTGGCGGGCTGTGGTGTGCTGCCCATTCCATCCAGGATCGAACGCTGGAATGCGTCAACGGCGGTCCCGTCTGTGATCGCTGCGGAAATGTCCTCGCTGGGGATGTTGAATTGCCGTCCAAGTGTGGTGATTTCTGCCGCGCGTTTGCGTTCAGCGGTGACGGAATTGGGAGTTGGGTTGGTCTGAGTTCCGGTCGTGGTGGGAGCTGTCATTGTGGTGCCTTTCAAGTTCGGTGGAAAGGATGCGGAACAACCAATCGCCAGGGACCGGCCCACCCCCACAGTAGGGTCAGCCGGAACTGCGACGAGAGAAATTTCTACCGCTTCCCATTTCGTGGCTCGAAGCACGGGATAACCGCTGTGTTCTCCGGCCGGTTTCAGCTCATGGACGGCGTACCCCACCGATACCGATTGCACTTCGCCTGCCTCTATGCGGGCGAGCATTGAGCTGCCTTCTGGGGTGTCAGCAAGCCGCACAACTGCGCGGCCCCGGCGCCCTTCGATGCGGGCGGAGACCACCGTCCCTACCATCGAGTCGACGTCGCGCCGGTGATCCTTGAGGACGGGAGCAGAGCCGCTGTTGAGCCTGGCCAGGTCAACCTCGCCCGGTTCGTGCCCCAGGACCTCATAGACCTGTCCTGTGGGGAAATCCCGCAGGACAGGAAGCTCACTTGAGAACGACAGAATGACCTTCCGGTCCCTGTCTTCCACTCTCGCTTCGGCAGCCACTTTGGGGCCGAAAACTGGTTCTTTGTGTTGTGTGATGTGTTCGTGCAGCATTGGTCAGGAATCCATTCTTACGGATGCGGCACCTGCGCCGACGAGGACGGCCAGTTCAGCAATCGCGCCTGGGCAGAAGCCCAAAAGCGGAGCGCCTTCTTGCTCTGCAACGGCCACGAAGTGATTGAGGCGCGAGTCCTTGTCACTCACAACGCCGCGCGCGCCGGATTTGTCCAGGCGGTAGATGACCAGGGCACAGCGGCCACGAGTAAGAGCTGCCTCGATTTTGTCCGGTGCGTCCCTCAGCAGATCTAAGGCGTCCTGTGTTTCAATTCCTGCCGTGTGAATTTCACGGGTGAGAACCGTGAGGCAGGCAGCAATGGTGTGATTACGGCTTAGGGCTGTCTTGGAAAGAGGTGCTTCGGCCACGGAGTAGGAATGCATTTGCTGTCTCCTTTTGGAGGGCGGTTGCTGGCGGAGAAGGGGAGGGGCAGAGGCTCTATTCGGGGGCTAAAGGCTTCGCCAGATAGGCTTCAACTTCGGGTGTTTTCAGCCAGCGGAATCCAGCATAGGTCATTATGCCGTTAGACTTCACCTTGTGGATGCCATGTGCAGCAAGGCCAGTTTGCAGCGTGGATTGGCCTTTTCTTGAGCTGGGTTTGTAAGTCAGCAGCGTCCCAGTCCAATCCGAATACCAAGCTTCAAATGCCCGAAAGAACTCCTGTGTTGGGGTGCGTGCTTTTGTGTCGCGAACT
Source organism: Leisingera sp. F5 (assembly GCF_001593695.1). Lineage (NCBI taxonomy): Bacteria > Pseudomonadati > Pseudomonadota > Alphaproteobacteria > Rhodobacterales > Roseobacteraceae > Leisingera > Leisingera sp. F5. The sequence continues at coordinate 4,180 of NZ_LUKH01000072.1, forward strand.
GCGCAATCGGCCAGAAACGCGCCTAGTGGATCAGTGGCCGACTTGAGCCAAGTAGATGCAGCGCTGTCAGTATCGCCGGTACTGTTCGGCAAGGCATGAGCTGTACCGACTTCTAGTTTGTTCTGAACGCGCCGATGTAGTTCCGAAAGGTTGATGACACAGACTGGCTCCTGCTCTGCTTCTTGGTGCCCCTGCCAATGTGAGAGTTCCACGGCTGTCAGGTCTGTGCTTGGTATGAATGCGAAGCCTGCACCTTTGTCATCCGATGGGGCCGGAGAATTTAACAGAGCCACCAAAAGTGTATCTTGTGGTCCGGAATACACATCGCCTGGCGCGCGAGGCCTACCACGCTGGAATGCCCGCACACCGTCTCCTGTTTCGCCCAGGAAGCAAAAGGATTGGGCGATGCGGATCGCGCGTTTTGAGTGGACGCCACCTGATACCAGGCGGAAGAAAACCGCCAGACACATCGTGCCCAGGGCTGTAACGAAGCGACCGCCACCGCGCCCGGCTCCGGCGCCACGCATCGGCTTGGTTATATGTTCGTCCAGCCCGCATGAATCTGTCAGCGATATGTCTAGAGCGCCTCCATAGAAGTGCCGGTAGAACTTACCTGGTTTCACGTCGGCGGCATCGAGTGCCAGCAAAAGCGGGTACATTGTCTGAGTTTCCGCTGACTTCATCCCTAATCCCCGCGAACTATCAACCTACGCAAAGAGAGGGCGGCGGGCTTGTTTAAAACACGTTAACTAGCCGTTCCCGTCGGGTGTGGATAAGAAAACCTTTCGCCCTTGTTTGATTGCAGTTGGAATAGGAGTTGCAGGAGAGGGGTAGATGTTTCAACTTGAGGCCGAATGCAGGTATAGAGAAGACAATGAACGACCGAGCAACAGGCAGGCGGTATTCACATCTTTACGTGAGCGCCGGTGTACCAGCAAAGGACAGCAAGAAGGCTCGCTTTAGGCTTGCAAGGTTGGCCACGAAATCGTGCCCGACACCGAGCACGTCCAGGTCAGGGTCCAGCTTGAATCATGCACTGTACGTGCAGAACAGGCTTGAAGATGAATTAGGCCGGAAGTTTTCCACTCGCTCTACATCTGGACGGCGGATAGCTAGTTGGGAATGGTTCTTTGAGAAAATCATTGTCACAGAAATGTTGGACGCTGTGACTATAATTTCGCAATATCTGAATAATGCTTATCGTCTCGACGAAAAGAAGTTCTTGGAAGAGGTAAGCAGAATATTCCAGGAAGAGAACTTAGCGTACTAGATAGATGATCTCGGCGGTGTTCACCCTCTGATCGATAGCGCATTTGGTGCAAACAAGGAGTCTGCAATTGCGGGCCTAGGTGATAAACGGTATCGTGCTACTGCTGATCTCATTGACCGAATTGATGAGTGCCTTTTACTTGATCCCGTTGACTACATAGGTGCAATTCGCTGCGCGTTTGGGGCTTGTGAGAACTTGTTTAAGCTGTCCTACGGTGTACCACGATTGGATGCCCGTACAGCCGGCGACAAAATTGGAAAGGATCAGCAGGCGCTATATGCGGCACACCCGACTTTGCAGTCTGTTAGCGCCAAGACGCTTGAAGGTTTCAAAGATTGGATCAACGCGGCGCATTTCTACAGGCACGAGCAGGGCGTAGAAGAACCAAATCAGCCTGCGGAAGAAGTGGCTGTGCTGTTGATTTCGCAAGGTCTGTCATACACTCGCTGGCTTGCGCAGTTGGACCGCAAGACGCTGGGACTGTAGTTGGTCCTAATGTTGCGATGCTGGTATATGAAAATTGCGCTTGGTAGCCCTTGAGACTGGTTCGACAAAGTACCCCGCACCCCGCTTAGGATCGAGTAGACCCCGCTCCCCGAGCATCCCCAGCAAGCTGTTGGGGAGTGAAAATGACAAGAACATCGAAGGTGGTTTGTCTTCGAACTGGTCGGAGACGAAACATATCGTTTGTTCGGTGACTGGGCGTGGAAGGGAAGGGCTAACGAAACTCAGCGCAGGCCAAGCCGCCGTCTGCGGTTGGTAGTGCTGAAAGTTGGACAAGCATCGGCACCTTGCCCCCGCACCCCTGTTCGGCCAGTTTGCCGTTTTCTGGGCACCGCTCCGCACCCCTGGCAGAATGCGGCGAATACGCTTACATGTGATTTTGCTAAGCAAGATAACTAGAGTTCAGCCGGGCGGCGGTTTTTCGGGTCAAACAATAACAACCCCAACCCAAAAGCCCACAATTGCAGAACCTGTAACTGCCCAAAACAACGGGGCGCGAATATACCCACGTGGCAGGAGCGGAGAAGGACCCGCGACGGCATCAACAGCAGTAAGAAGACCGGTGCAGGGAGGGGGAGAGTTTCTATACTCCTTTAAAGAAATTGCCCATTTGGACGATTTTCTTGTGTGGGGGTTATAGAATACTTCCTTAACTCCCTATGTAAGAAGGTGTAATTTATAAGATATTGATTTATAGGTTTTAATTATGAAATCCTTAGTGCTTTCACGCTCCCTGCAGCCTCCCCAAGGCTCCCCAGCCCTCCCCGCTTTTCTCCGTCCGGCTGTTTGTGGCTGGCCTCTGACTTCGTTCATGGATGCAAATTGGGGAATGCCAGGGACAGGCAGGGAGGTGACGGTCAGCACAGGGGCGCGGGGAGGTGTGACGGTTGGAGTAAGATGGCGGGCGCTTTCAACTTGTTTTAGCCCAGCTCCCTATGCGGCGCCTGGCAGGAATAGCTAGGGGTGCGGGGTATCGCACAAAACACCTATTGGCAGGCGGACGCCAGGACCGCCCGCATCGGCGGAAATAAAAACAACACCCGCTTTTTCAAGAGCGGACCGGATAGCGTCTGCAGTGGATGCACGGCCGCCGATGGTTTCTGCGTCCAGGGCTTCCAAACGGGCAATTGTTGGGAGGGAAACACCCGATGATTCAGCTAGTTTGTCTTGTGACCACCCGAGGAGGGCACGAGCCGCTTTGATCTGGCGAATTGATATTTTTCCTATTGACATACGTTGCACACCTATAGATTGTAATGATACTTTTTATATTAAAACACCGCCATCTGCAAGGTATCAACAGATGGCCGAAATTGGGGAGCGAATTATGTCCTGGATGTTTGAACGTATGTCCCAAGAAGGCGAAACTACATCATGTATGACCGCAAAAACGTGTTCTGCTGAGGTTAAGTGGCGAGCGTCGGGTGACGCGCGGCTGAGGCTTTGTGTTGATGGAATTTCGCTGCCGGACATGTACTTCGAATCACCAAAAGCGGCACGTAGCTACGCGGAGGTTGTTGCGGCACCATTGCTAAACAGGACTGGCTCCTTGCATGGCAATGCGAAGTTCTCGTCTGACCTGTGCAAACAAGAAATGGGCGGGGAAATGGAGCGGAAGCTCCGTAGGACCTTGGCGAAGGGCCTCAGAATCTAAGCAGAACCGAGGCACGTTGTTTTGAGTGGTTCACTAGAGAGAACGGTATTTTGGTCTAATCTGGTGAACCACTCCGTCTTTGGGTGAGATGTAATGCAGAGCAAGTTGGACCTGTATCAAGAGGCGTTGCGAGGCGCTGCAGAGTTGGTGCAGCGCTATGGGGAGGAATTTCTGCCTTTCTTCCTGCGTATGGAGGCCGCAGTGGCTGAACTGGAAGGCCAAGGCTCCGCGATTGACCGCGCCCTTGCTCTCTGTGGCAAGGTCCAGGGTGGAAAAAACGCAAACTGGTCATCCTGACGCAAACAGATCTGAGATTGGCCAGTTGAGCGCAAAAATGACGCGGTCGAATTTAACCAGCGGCAGGTCACACATCGTTGGCTTGGCTGCTTAAGGCTGCATGGCAGTGGGACAATCTTCGTGAAAAACCCTGTAATTCTGTGGAAGGTTTATGTGTCCCACTGCTTGTTAAGTTGTTGATTTTGTAAGGATCATGCGCCCCGCCCCCGGGCACCACTTCAAATAATTGAAATATTTGAAATTTTCCCAATATCTAGCACTGGCGTAAGAACTGCGTATTGCACTGGGGACGCACTGGGGACGCACTTTCTCCCGCGCAGCCATCGAGGCCTCTATTACCTTTCACCTACTCTTAAAGCTTCACCGAAAGAAGCCGAGTGTGCGGTTTAGATATCGGCACGCTGGACTGATTCGTGTGCCAGTCTCTGAGACGAGAGTGACATCTGCTATTAAGGCCTGCGCAAACTTGACGAGGCGAGCGTCGAACCGCACCTGTGTTGGTACTGAACCTAACCGCACCAAAATTTGCTCACCGCAGCGACTACTGTCGATTGCAGCCCAAGAATGAACGGCCGGATTTCTTGATTGAACCATGAGGGCGGAAAGCGGAAGTTTGCGGCAGGAGCGGTGACTGCATGATGTAGCGCTGAAAGCAGTTGTTCGCTCCGACTTCAGTGATACGGAAACCGCTATGCCGCGTCTTCTTCCGAAGGGTGACGGAGCTTGTTTCTCAGCACGGTCCGAAACACATTGCCAAAGGCCCGAGTGGCTGCCTTGCGGCTCATCACGCGTTTGCTCAGGTGGTAAAGCAGGGAATTTCCCTTCCCTGGAACAGCCAGGCGATGGCGCCCGATCGCTTCGATCGCCGCAGCAACCGTTTCCGGGGCCATTGGCTTGAACTTTGTTCCCGAAAATTCAAAATCCGGCGACAACTCGGTGTCGGTGAATCCCGGCGCAATCGCGAGCACATCGATACCCGCCGGCTCCAGCTCTGCTGCCAAGCTTTCGCTCAGGATCAAATCGTAGGCCTTTGTTGCTGCG